>JASJIO010000124.1:0-5937 GCA_037625035.1 Amylibacter sp. | reverse complement strand
GATTGGTCTATTATTGAGGCATCTTCTGATCTCGGTTCTTCGACGTTCACCACCCTATACCGTGTCGTGATACCCGTATTGATGCCCGCTATTTTGGCCGGTGGATTGCTGGCGTTCACACTGTCGGTTGATGAGTTCATTATAGCATTTTTCACGGCAGGGGCAGGGCGGTCTTCGATCACACTACCAATGCAAATCTACGCGATGATCCGCTTTGGTGTGACGCCTGAAATCAACGCACTCGCCACTATCGTTATGTCTGTTTCAGTGATCGCTCTTGCTCTTTCGCAGCGCCTGAACAAAGGAGGTCTACCAGGACAATGAATCAACCGTTTCTGAGCATCCAAAATGTTCAAAAGAATTTTGGCACCGTTAAAGCGGTTTCGGGCGTCAGTTTGGATATCTACGAAAATGAGTTCTTTGCTTTGTTGGGGGCATCGGGCAGTGGCAAAACTACGCTGTTGCGCATGCTTGCAGGGTTTGAGCAATTGAGTGGGGGCGACGTGCAATTAGAGGGCACCAGCATCGCGCAGCAACCGCCGAACCAACGGCCCGTGAACTTAATGTTCCAGTCCTATGCACTGTTTCCGCACATGACCGTTGCCCAAAATATTGCTTACGGTCTTGAGATGGATAAGCTGCCAAAGGCTCAGATAAAAGACAGGGTTGATGAGATCTTGCAAGTGATTCAGCTGGGTCATTTGGCCAAGCGTAAACCGGATCAATTGTCAGGGGGGCAACGCCAGCGTGTCGCTTTGGCGCGGGCTTTGGTCAAACGACCCAAGGTTTTGCTGCTGGATGAACCGCTTAGTGCATTGGACAAGAAGCTGCGCAGTGAAATGCAGCTGGAGCTGAAACGCTTGCAAGCCGAGTTCGGGATCACTTTCATTATAGTGACCCATGACCAAGAAGAGGCGCTGGTGATGGCAGACCGCATCGCCATCATGAAAGATGGTGGACTGCTGCAAGTAGGCACACCGCAAGAAATTTATGAGGCACCTGAGACCCGCTTTGCTGCCGATTTCATCGGGGTAATGAACTTTCTGCCTGTTACCAAAGACGGTGATGATTTTGTGATGGCAAATGGGGGCTTGATCAAAGCAACGCGCATCAACGCCCCCGTTTTGGGAAGTGCTGTAGCGGCAATGCGACCTGAGCGCCTTGCGATAGGAGATGCGGGCGACAACTCGGTAAGTGGCGTGATCTCTGCCATCGCTTACCACGGTCTTGACCTACTATTGCACATCAAGACCGATGCCACCGACGCGCTGATCATCGCACGTATGACCGCTGATGTGGTGGAGGAGCATAACCCTGCTGGAGGCCAACAGATTACCGTGAGCTGGTCTGCTAAAGATACACATATTTTACCTGCTTAAGATCAAAACCAAACACGACAAGGAGACACCTATGGAACAGAAAACTTTTGCCTTCTTCCCCGAAGCCGCCTTTGGCCCCGCGCTTAACTCGGTTGGTATTGCCCAAGCCATCAACGCAATGGGCCACAAAGCCGTCTTTTTGTCAGACCCTGGGTTTGTTGAAATCTACCAAGGTTATGGTTTTGAGGCGCATCCCGTCGCCCTGTCAGAACCAATGCCCGCAGATCAAATGGCCAAGTTCTGGGAAGATTTCATTAATGGCCACATCCCCAACTTTAGCAAAGCCCCGATTGACCAAATCGACAATTACGTCAAGGAATGCTGGGAAGCGATTGTTGACAGTGCTAAGTGGGCTGAAAAGGATTTGCCAAGCGTTCTTGCCAAAATCAAACCTGATGTGATCGCCGTCGACAACGTTATCTTGTTTCCAGCAATTAAACAGTATGGTGTACCATGGGTGCGGATCATTTCATGTTCTGAAAATGAAATCGAAGACCCTGCAATTCCGCCACATCTTTCTGGTATGTCGGAATCTGACATTGCAGGGCACGCCGCCTTCCGTGCCAAATTCGAAGAGGTCATCGCGCCCATTCATGCTGATTTCAACGATTTCCTCGCGACCTGTGGCGAAGATGCTTATAAGTTAGGTGAGTTCTTTGAAGCTTCACCTCACATGAACATGATGCTGTATCCAGAACCGCTGACTTACAAGCGCGATATGCCATTGGACCCTGCGCAGTTTCAGTATCTTGAAGGCTGTGTACGGGAAGATGAACCCTACACTGTACCGGAATTTGCGGCGAACAACGACGGTCCGCTGCTTTATATCTCTTTCGGATCGCTTGGGGCAGGTGACACCGATTTACTTAAGCGCCTCATTACGCTGGTTGGTAAATCGCGCTACCGTGCTTTGGTCAATGTTGGGGATTACAAAGCGGAATACGACGACATTCCGCCTAACGTCATCATCGAAGGCTGGTATCCACAGCCATCAGTCATTCCGCAAGTTGATGCGGTCATCCACCATGGCGGTAACAACTCTTTTACTGAATGCCTTTATTTCGGTAAGCCTGCAATCATCATGCCCTATGTTTGGGATGGCCACGACAACGCGATGCGCGTGCAAGAAACTGGTTATGGCTTTCGTTCAGATCGTTATGACTGGACAGATGACGAGATGATATCCAAGATCGAAACTTGCCTGACTGACGCCGGCATGGTCGACAAGCTGGTCAAAATTTCCACCCACATGCAGTCCTGCGAAGGACCGGCGAAGGCTGCGAGTCTGCTTGTGGGGTTGCTCAAGTGAGCCATCTAAATTCAAGCGCCCCGCACATCCATAACGCCACCACATTTGATGATCTTGTTGATTGGGGCGTGCAGCCCGACATGGTAGAGGGTACCTCACAATCCATGGGGCGTTTGCTGCACAAGGGACCCGACAATATCCCTGAAACGGGAATTTGGGATTGCACCCCGGGGCGGTGGCGGTTGTTACTGCCACGTGACGAGTTCTGCCATTTTGTGTCTGGCCGCGCGCGCTATACCCATGATAATGGCGAGGTGATCGAGGTCACTGGAGGCACATGTGTGTTGTTCCCTAAAGGGTGGTCGGGTGAGGCAGAAATCTTTGAAACCATTCGCAATATCTACATGCTGACCTGAGGCCAAACTTATGAAAACTCCTGTAATGCGCAATCCACTTGAGATCACTGAAACTGTCGATTGGGGGATCATCCCCACCATGGTTGAAGGGGAGTCACACGTTAGTGGCGTCGTCCTTCACAAAGGCCGAGATGGGCAATCTGAATGCGGTTTGTGGATCTGTAGGCCGGGCAAGTGGGAATGCCACGTGACCAGCGATGAATTCTGCCACTTTCTTGAGGGATGCTGTACATACGTCCACGAAAGCGGTGATGTGATCGAAGTCACCCCCGATACTGCTGTGTTTTTTCCAAAAGATTGGAAAGGTGTTTGCACAGTTCATGAAACCATTAAAAAGGTCTATATGATCCGATGACTACTGTGGGTACCTCATCGATGCTTAAAAAACCGATTGCCACGTTCTTGGCCCAACACGGGCACAGCGGAGCTGACCTTGTGGCTTTGCCAAGTGACGCGTCGCCGCGTCGCTATTTCCGGCTGGCTGGCGCTGATCGCCTGTTGATGGAGGATCGAACAGACCATGTAGGTTTCGCAGCTTTCATTCGGTTGGCCCGACACCTCAACGGCCTTGGCCTTAGCGCGCCACGCGTAGTTGGGGCTGATCCAACGGTGGGCTTGGCCCTGATCGAGGATTTTGGGACTGCGACATATGGCAAATTGCTGGGCGCAGGTCATGACGAAAAAGCGCTGTATGAACTTGCCATTGATGCCTTGGTGCATTTGCATAGCGCGCCGACCGCCACAGCCATCACTGTTCCCGCATATGACGTGGCCCTGATCTTAGACGAGGTATCGATCTTTTCGCAGTGGTTCGTTCCTGTGTTTGCTCCGTTGATTGATGTAGTAGGTTTTGAGGCCACGTTTCGCGATCTTTGGGGTAGGGCGCTTGCGCCCGTTTTAGATGCACCTAAGGCATTAGTTTTACGTGATTTTCATGTGGATAACTTGATGCTTCTTGAGGGGCGTAAAGGCGTTTCGGCCTGTGGTTTACTTGATTTCCAAGACGGTGTTTTGGGGCCAGCGGAATACGATCTGATGTCGCTCTTGCAAGATGCGCGCCGTGATCTTGCAGACGGATTAGAGGATGCAATGCTGCGCCGTTACCTTGATGCAGCTCCATCGTCTTGTGGTACGGAACATACAATTTTGCAGCGCTACCATCTGCTTGCCGCCCAACGGCACACACGCCTGATGGGGCTGTTTCCTCGGCTCAATATACGTGACAATAAATCAGGGTATCTAAATTTCATGCCCCGCGTCGCGGCCCAATTACGTGTAGCAATGCGGATGGCAAACCTATCTGAGATTTCAGACTTTCTTGACACAACCTTGCCTGGATGGTGCGATGCCGGTCCAGCAATGGCCAAACACCCGTAAAGGACATTTTCATGCTAGATATCCAGACGCCAACTTACTTTATCAACCCTAATTTTCATCTTTCGAAAGGTGAAGGGATTTCGGTTCAAGATCCTGCAACGCTGAACCATATTGGTAACCGCGCCGTGGTGAGTGAGGCAGAGTTGAATGAGGCGCTTGCACAAGTGACGACTGCACAAGCCAAGTGGAAAGTCTGCGATGCCAAATCGCGTGCCGCGGTGTTGCATGCGCTGGCAAACGGTATCGAGACTGCGGATTTGACCGAATGTGCTATCATCATGAGCCGCGAGATGGGCAAGCCTTTTCCCGAAGCGATTGGCGAACTCGCAAACTGCGCCCCAATCTTTCGTTACTACGCAGAAATGGCCCGCGATGAGGCAGGCAAAGTGGCGGGCACGACGCAGATGGGATCGTTGCAATTTGCCAAATACGAACCGCTGGGTGTGTCTGTTCACATTATGCCGTTTAATTTTCCTGTGCTCTTGATGTGCTGGACCGTTGCTGCGTCTTTGGCTGCCGGCAACGGTTGCGTCATCAAACCCGCAGAAGTGACAACCCTGTCGACGATGGAGTTCATGAAGGTGTTTACGGCTTTGCCTGAGGGCCTTGTCGCGTGTTTGCCCGGGGACGCGGAGGTAGGAAAGATGTTGGTTTCCAGCCACAAAACCCACGCGGTGGCCTTCACTGGATCAGTCGCAGCTGGCCAATCGGTTGCAATGGCGGCGGCGGCTAAGATGAAGCCTGCGGTTATTGAGGCTGGCGGCTCCGACCCCATGATTATCACAGCGCATGCGCCGATTGATGTGGCTGCCGCTGGTGCTGTGACAGGCGCGTTCCACATGACAGGACAGGTTTGTACTTCGACGGAACGGATCTATGTCGTTGACAGCGTGCATGGCGCATTCGTTGCAGCCTTCAAGGCTGAAACTGCGCGTCTGCGTATTGGCAATGGGTTGGATAAATCTGAAATTGGGCCGCTCATCAGCAAAGCTGCGCGTGACAAAGTCGAACGTCTGATCGCCGATGCCGTCACAAAAGGCGCAACAGTCGAATGCGGCGGGCGTATCCCACCTGCGCATCAAACCGGTTGGTTTTATGAGCCAACTATCCTGACAAATTGCACCTCAGATATGACGCTGCTGCATGAAGAATGCTTTGGCCCTGTCGTTGCTATCGTACGTGTTCCTGATTTTGACGCCGCGATTGAGGGCGCCAATGCGTCCAAATTTGGACTGGGGGCATCGATCTTCACAACGTCGCTTGAAGAAGCCCATGAGGCGCATGAACGCCTTGAGGCTGGTATGGTCTGGATCAACAATCCGATGATCGACAACGATGCTTTGCCGTTCGGGGGATGGAAAAATTCTGGCATAGGGCGTGAACTTGGGCGCATGGGGTTGGATACTTTCCGGCGTACTAAGATGGTGATTTTAGACCACAAACCGGTGCGCCACGATTGGTGGTATCCTTATCCTGACGATTGGTTTTTGGACGCAGGTGGACGTAAAATTTCATG
>JASJIO010000123.1:0-5708 GCA_037625035.1 Amylibacter sp. | reverse complement strand
CTGACACGCGGATTGCAGATGTCGAAATAATCCCAATCAATGCCTACTATGTTCATCAGGAACGTTCGGCAATTGTGTCTCGTGCCGGCATTACCGAGACGCTGGTTAAGATATCACTTGAGAACGGATTGGTTGGATGGGGCGAAGCGACCCGTTGCGCCGACTCCGGTGGAATTTTATCGGCGCTGAATGTTATGCGGCCCACCCTGATTGGGCGTGATGTGTTTGCGGACGAGGCGCTGCATCGTGATCTTTGGGTACATGGCGGATGGCACCTACAGCCAATGACCGCAAATCTGGCTTTTGCTGGTATCGACATGGCCCTTTGGGACCTGAAGGGAAAGATTGCGGGGCGTCCAATTTGTGATCTGCTTGGCGGGCCGATGCGCGACGAAGTGAATTACTATTATTACTTGCCACTCACAAACGAAGACGAATTACGCACGCTTTGCCAAGACGGGATTGAACGTGGCTTTGATGTTTTTTACATCAAAGTTGGCGTAGATGAAGCACGCGAGGAATCTTATCTCAGAGTAATCCGTGAAGAACTTGGCGATGATCGCCGCATCCGCATTGATGCCAATCAGGCATGGTCGGTTCCCGACGCAGTTCGTATTCTGACGCGTTGGGACGATTTGATCAGACCGGAACTGATCGAGGCACCGGTCAAGATTGATGACCTTCACCAGATGCACGAAGTGAAATCCCGGATCGCCACGCCAATTTCGATCAACGAGGGTCTATGGCATGAACCGGATGCGCAGCGCATCATTCAGGAACGGCCCGGAGATTATCTTTGCTTTTCAACTTATTGGACAGGAACAACCCGGCGTTTTATGTCGCTTGCATGGGCTGCCCATTACAAGGGTTGGAAAGTTATCAAACATACCCACGGCGAGCTGGGTCTGGCCGCCCATATGGGACAGCACTTGATGCTGGCGGCACCGAACGCTGATATCGGCCACCAGCACACCGCCGCCTGGATGAAAAGTGATGTCATTGTTGAAGATTTGCCGCCTGCTGTGCAACCTAATTGGGGGCCAATAACCCGCCCGGGACTTGGAGTGAGCGTCGACGAAGACAAAGTTGCTGCCGCCCATGCCGATTACAATAAGGTCGGGGCCTTAACGTTTAACGAAGAAGACTGAAACAACTCAGTAAAAACACCAAAACCAACCGGAGGATCAAATGAATACCAAAAATGAAACGGGACTGATCAGGATGCGTTCGTTCGTGTCCAGACGCGACATGATGAAAACCATGGCACTTGGAACTGCGGGGCTTGCCCTGACCGGCACTGTGGCCCGCGCACAAAGTACCACGAGCATTAACATGGTTTGCTGGCAGGGATACGATGACGCCTTTAAAGCTGGCAGTTTCATGGCCGATAACGGTTATGAGATTAACCCGACCTATATCGGTTCGAACGACGAGATCCTGACAAAGATCACCGCCGGTGGCCGTGGGTCTATTGACATCGTCACGCCATATATGGGCTATGTGCCCTTGATGGTAGCTGCGGACATGTTGGAACCGATTGACGAGACAAGCGTTCCAAATCTTGCAAATGTCCTGCCAGTTTTCCGCAACGATCCAAACATCGTTGTCGACGGCAAGCTTTATGCGGCTCCGTTCACTTGGGGCGCCGCACCGATGCTTTACGATCCCGAATTTTTCGGTTCCACAGTTCCGTCTTCATGGCGTATTCTGGAAACGCCCGAACTTGAAGGCAAGTTTGGCTTTTCGGACGATCCAATTGGCAACATCACCATTGCCGCAATTCTTGCGACCGATGCTACAGTTGCGACTGAATTGACCGAAGCGCAATTGAAAGATGCAATCGATTACTTGATCATGCTGAAAGGTAAAGCACGGCTGGTCGCCACATCCTGGGGCGAATTGGCGGATGCCATGGCGCGTGGAGAGATCGTCGCAACATTCTCGGGCTGGGAGACAATGAAAAAGTTTGTTGCCGACAAGGGGAAAAATGTTGAATTCACCTATCCTGAAGAGGGCACGTTTGCCTGGCTGGACAATGTTTGCATCGTCAAAGGCGCACCAAACCTAGAAGCCGATTTGAAAATGGCGAACCACGTTCTGTCCGTGGAATCACAGCGCATGGTGGGCGAAGAGATGCTACAAGGCATCGTCTCGCAGAAGGCTATTGACGCCCTCTCACCGTCAGCTGCCGCACTATATCCTTATGAGGACATGACCGCATTTGGAAGATCGGCAACGTTCTTCCCGTTCCCACCACTTGAGGAACGCGACGGTCTGGTCAGCATCGGGCGTTGGAACGAAGAGTACGAACGCTTTAAATCGGCGTAATTGGCGAATAAGTTGACAAAAAAATAGCGCAACGGGGAACAAAAACTTGGACAGAAACTGGAAACAGCATTTGTTGATGCTACCGGCTTTCGCGGTCTTTGTGGTGTTCTTCGTCGCGCCCTTTATCTATTTCTTTGTGCTGTCATTCTGGCGCGTAAAGCTGTACAAAATTAGCCCGGATTTCAGTTTTGTGAACTACGGCAAAGCAATTGAACGATACGTTCCAATTTACCAACTCACGTTTTCGGTGGCCTTCGCGGTTGCGATAACCTGTGTGGTTCTTGGGATAATCTATGCAGGTGTTGTTCGCTTTAAAGCGGGCCGCTGGGCCACCCTACTGACCTTCATTCCACTGATGACCTTGTTTGGCGGCTATCTGGTCAAAATCTATGCCTGGAAAACAATACTGGGGATTAATGGAATTTTGAATGGCGCACTCATCAGATTGGGGCTAACGGGCGAACCATTGACTGCGCTGTTTTATTCACCCTTCGCTGTGGCAATCACGCTTGTCTATTTTTTGCTGCCGTTCGCAATCCTTCCAATCTACGCGAGCATGCGCAGCATTGAAGATATCGAACTTGATGCAGCGCGCGACCTTGGCGCAAGCCCTTGGCGACGGTTCAGCGATATCATCGTTCCGCGTTGTCGACCCGGTATCGTGTCGGCGTTCATTATCTGCTTTCTTCTGACAGTGGGCGACTATGTAACCCCTATATTGGTGGGTGGCAAAATCTCGATGATCGGGAACATGATCACCCCACAATTCGGACAGAAATTCGACTGGCCGCTCGGCGCCGCGATGAGCTTTGTGACCCTCACCTTGTCGGTTGGATTTGTCGTTGCGTTCTCATTGGCGATGCGCCTTTGGAGGCCGCGATGATCAATCCAATTGATTCTATTTTGCGGGTGTTAGTCGCGGTTCTGGTGCTTTTTCTGATCGGACCGTTCTTGCTGGTTACGGTGTTTTCATTTTCCGACAACCCGCTTTCTACGTTCCCATTAGGCGAAATATCTCTGGTCTGGTGGCGGGAAATGCTGGCGCACCCAAGATTTTATGACGCTCTTGCGAACAGTCTGATTATCGCCGCCAGCGTCGGAACGATTTCTGCAATTATTGGCACAATGGCAGCGATCAGCTTCGCAAAAATGAGTAACCGACGGGCAACAACATTAATATCAATTCTATGCTTACCGATGATGATGCCTCCGCTGGTTTTGGCCGTATCATTGTTGTCCTACTACAACGCACTAGGCGTGCCGTTGAACCTGTTCACTGTGATAGCCAGTCACCTATTGTTCACAATGCCTTTTGTAGTGCTGGTGACCTATGCGCGATTGGCCACGTTTGATTTCACGGCTGTTGAAAGCGCCAGAGATCTCGGTGCGACGCCCCTCGTAGCGTTTGTGACTATTACCTTGCCGATGATCCGGCCAACGATCATTGGCGCGTCCCTGATTGCCACTGCGCTATCCATTGACGACTTCATCATTACCTTTTTCACAATTGGCCAGGGAAATACGCTTCCAACGCTGGTTTGGGGAATGATCCGTACGCAACTTACCCCTAGTGTAAACGCAATTGGCACGGTGCTGATTATGATCTCAATTTGTAGTGCGTTCGTTGCGCTGCGTTTGACAAAATACCGGGCGTGAATCGGCCACAACCATGCAAGGACAGATGATGCCAACGCTGAAAGACAAAACTATACTTATAACCGGTGGTGCCCAAGGCGTGGGCGAGGCCGCCGGACGGGTATTTGCGTCCCAGAACGCAATGGTGGTTTTGACCGATATTGTCGAAGATCGCGTGTTCATGAACGCGGAAAATATCCGACAAGCAGGCGGAGATGCGATTGCATTGGTTCTGGATGTTACCAAACCAGCGTCCATCAGCAGCGCAATCGATGCCGCTGTTGATAAATATGGTCGTATTGATGGGTTGTTTCACAATGCAATGTCAGCGGCTTATGTCAACAACAATGACAGGATGGTTACGGATCTGTCGGACGACGTTTGGGACCATATCATCAATCTAACCCTGACAGGCACATTCAATGTGATGCGTGCGGTCGGGCGGGAAATGCTGAAACATGGTTCCGGTTCGATGGTGATGACCGCGACTGTGGACGCATTGATCGCTCAGGCCGGAGTCGATGCTTATTCAGCTGCCAAAGGAGGCGTGATTTCATTGGCGCGCTCTGCCGCCGCTGGCCTTTCGCCGCAGGGTATCCGTATTAATTCGATCTGCCCCGGGTTTATTGCAACACCGGATCAAGCCGCGTTTCTTGAGAACCCTGTCCATCGCGCTGAAATCGACAAGATGCATTTGATAGACATAGCTACGCCAGAAGACGTCGCAGAATACGCTGCGTTTTTGCTTTCTGACAGTGCCCGCTGCATCACAGGAACCACACATATGGTCGATTCCGGTTATAGCTCGTTCAAAGGGAAGATGGATATTCGCAACCAGATATCGTCGAACTAATCGAAATGAGGCTTTGGAAATGGAAAGAGTAACGAGTGTTGTAGACTGCCAATGCACTTTAGGCGAAGGCATATTCTGGGATGCGCGGGGTGGTCAGTTATGGTGGGTCGACGTCCCGATGCCGTCGCGCCTGTTTCGATATGACCCAGCAAGCACTGAACTCACGTCGTGGGATATGGACGAAATGATCACGTCGGTGGCGGCACGCACAAATGCTGATGGGCTGGTTGTTGCGTCACACGGCGGATTTAACTATTTTGATCCAGATGAGCCGGGCTTGCACCGAATTCTTGACCCCGAACCAATGAAGCCTTTCAATCGGGGCAATGACGGCGCCGCTGACCCCGCTGGCCGTTTCTGGTTGGGCACCATGCAAAACAACATTGCGCCGGACGGCAGCAGTGTAGACATTGTAGGCAATTCAGGCGCGCTTTTTCGAATTGATCCAGATCTTTCCTGTCATCGGATGATAAGTGATGTCACGATTTCCAACACGATCTGCTGGAGTCCCGATGCGAAGGTTATGTATTTCACAGACACAGTGACTGGCACGCTCTTTGCCTATGACTTCGACGTCGCAACGGGTGAGATATCAAATAAACGGGACTTTGCACGTTTTGAGCGCGGTCATCCCGATGGGTCCACCGTCGATGCCGAGGGCTATCTTTGGAATGCGCGATGGGATGGTAGTTGTGTTGTGCGATTTGCCCCTGATGGATCCGTTGATCGCGTGATCGAAGTGCCTGCACCTTTGGTGACGAATTGCACATTCGGTGACAGTGATCTGTCGACACTTTACATCACGACAGCACGCTTTGGCCTGAGTGACAGTGACTTGGAACGCGCGCCAGAAGCTGGAAATATTATGGCTGTGCCGACGAATGTTAGAGGC
>JASJIO010000122.1:0-2936 GCA_037625035.1 Amylibacter sp. | reverse complement strand
ATACCGTTGGCGTGACAATCAAAACATGAACGGGCGTTTTCGATCTCCACACCTTTGCCAATTGGCTTGGTGCGGAAGGACACGATAGACGCAGGGCCCACCAAGAGGCGGTCGCCATTGCTTTCGGACAGATAGTAACCCTGCAGGCCATTAGGCAACGAGAAAATCATCTCCCCACCATCATGTTCAAACGCTTCTAGGCCTGACGGTGTATAAGACAATTCTTCTGGTCCATCTGGGTGAAGGCTTAAGGATTGGCGGCCTTCATCACCCGCAAAATCATAAGATTTCCAGTAGTATCCGCCACGCTGCAATTCAAAGCGTTCCAGCATGCGGTTGTGATCAGAAACCCCTGAAGCCCCTGGCAACATCGCCGCACGGATGACACGGCGAGATTGAATTTCACGTTCCACATCAAGACCGATTTGACGCTCCAGATCAGAAATCTGTTCAGTTAGGCCCAAAAACATATCGTAATAGGGGGCCTCAGAACCGAAATGTGTAAACCAGTCGGCCCGCATAATCGGAACGGGGGACCCAACAGCATCGGCAACAACACCCAGCAGCGGATCAGTCGTCGGATCGATGCCGTAGGGATAAACCTTTGCAAGGTCTGTAAAGGCCGCTTTAGTAAACCCTGAACGACGGGCCGTCTCAGTGTACTGACCAGTTGTAATCGCGTTCCAAACTTCGGTTGTCCAACCATAATCGCGCATATCGATACGAACAATCGCACCTTCCGTGCCCGAGAGTGGCGTAACCGGAACCACACGTGGACCTGTCGAAACCGAGTTCACGAATTTATTGAAGGCTGCATGCAGATAGAACATCGGATTGCGACGCGCACCTGTTTGGCTACAATCCACCTTCGAAAGTGGTGTGTTGGCAAAACTGAAATAGCGGTAAAAAGCGCGATCGCGCTCATTAATTGCTGAGATGTCTTTTGCAACGGCCAACATACGTTCAGCGCGTGTTCCACCCGAAAATAGGGGCATAGGCACTTGTGAAACAGCCACTGTTTTAACCACCGAAGCCGCAGGTGCCAGAGCGGCCGTTTCACCAAGGGCAACGATCCATTTTCGCAGGGCATCCACCTCTTGGGCGTTCATCTTTTGGCCAAGTGGCATGCGGTTTGACGCAATCGTTTCATAGATCGGCGAGGCATCAGGATTGCCCGGCACCAAAATGCGTTTGTCAAATGGCATGTCTGCAATGTCACCTGTCGGGAACACAGAGCCATAGGTTTTACCCGGTGCGTGACACGCGCGGCAATAGGTTTCGATCACCTGATCCGCTTCAGCGATAATCGCAGGATCAACGCCAACAGCTTTTGTTTGAACTGGGGTTGCAGCAATAACTTCGACCGGTTCTTGTGCTTCGCAATAAGCATCAACGCGCGACACTAGAGCTGTGGCCATTGTCTTGTCGGTCAATTCGCCAGCAACCGCAGCGACTGTGACTGGAGCAACCATTGCATCCGTGATTGTCGTCGAGGTTGTTGCGCGCTCTGCCACAACAACAGGTTTTACGTCAGAAAACTGTGACACATCAACAGTCGTACCAGTCAGGTAGGCGTACATAGAAGCACGGTCAGAGTTGGACAAGGCAGCGGTAAGGCGAGAAATACGGCGCATGGATTTTGCTGCCATGGGATTGCCATTCAGCTTGCGACCCTCGGCCATGGCACCGGTAACAAACGCTTCTACACCAAAGTTATTTAACCTCTCGGCCGTGATGTTAGGAGCGTAATCCCCCAACAGGCCGACCTCACCCTCAAAGGCGCGGTCCACGTCGAGTTCGTATTTAAAGCCAAAGCTGGTATCACGAGGCGTATGGCATTCTGCGCAATGGCCAACAGCTTCGACCAAATACTGGCCCCGTTTCATTTGATCATCAGCCATGCGCTCCAGCTCAGGACGACCGCTTGTCCAGAAGTCGAGGATCGTTTGGCTAAGATAACTGATGTTGTGTTCTTTGGACGGGCTGTCAGCAGTTGGCAGGCTCACCAAGTGGGCACGTAAGTCAAGAACGTCTTCGGGTTCCATCCGCGCATATGAGGTGAAAGGAAAAACCGCGCCGAAATACGTGCGGCCTTCGGGGGACACACCATTGATGACCGCGTTAAGAAAGTCAGCGTTGGACCATTTCCCAATGCCATGAGTTTTATCTGCTGTGATATTCGGTGGATAAAGGTCGCCAAACTTGGTTTGGATTGCCTCCCCGCCAGCAAGAAGATTGTCATCGCCATCTACAGCATGACAGGTTGCACACCCACCCGCCGAAAACATTATCGCGCCATTGGCTTGATCTGCTTGGTAATCAGCATAAGCTAATGGGTCAAAAAGCTCTGTGGCGATGGATTGCGCAGGATTTAAAAAGTATGCCGCGACGGCAATGATGGCAAAATGTTTCTGTAACACTCTGGACTCCTATCTAAATTCAAATTCTTCAAAATGAAAAGAATTTGGCAACTTCGCCATTTCCTTTAAATCATCAATCATTCCGACCCGCATCGGGGCCGGACCGCAGAACCAAAAGCCTGCGTTTGTCATCTCAAAATCAGGGATGCTTACTATTGTTTTAACATCCATCCGCCCGTCAGCTTCGCTGACATGGAGGTGTAGTTTAAAGCCTTGGGTGCGAGCTTCAGCCGCGCGCAGGCGATCAAGGCCAACAACCTCTTCGTGTTTTCCGACACAGTAAATCAACACGATTTTGCGCTTATTCTCAACTGTTAGACTGTCAGCAAAGGTCAGGAACGGGGTGATACCAATCCCCCCTGCCAACCAAACTTGTGTATCTTCGCCTCGCCGAAAATCAAAGCCGCCATACCCTGCTTCGACCGACATTTTGTCGCCCACAGCCACAGCCTCACGCACCCGCGCCGTGTAATCGCCAAGCGCCCTGATCGAGAACTGGATGCTCCCGTCCTTCCC
>JASJIO010000121.1:0-8893 GCA_037625035.1 Amylibacter sp. | reverse complement strand
TTTTCTCCGAAGTCGGCATTATCCACCAGTTGTCCGCAAAACTGGTGGAAGCCCACCTTCCCCACAACCTCACGAACGTACATTTCGGTATCTTATCCCACCTCAGCCGCCGGCCCGAAGGCAAAACGCCGCTGCAATTGGCCAACGCTTTTCAACAGCCCAAAACCACGATGACCCACATGCTCAAGGTGCTCGAAAAACATCGGCTTGTTGCCATCGGCCCGAATCCAAATGACGGGCGTTCAAAAACGGTCACGATTACGGATGTCGCACATGGCCTTCTTGGTCAAACCCGCGCGGCCCTTGCCCCTGACATGGCAGATTTCGTGTCACAAGTTGATCCAGAAACAATCGCGGAACTGGTTCCCCATCTAACCAAAATTCGCGAAATGATGGATCGCGCGCGTGATTGAACGCAACACATCTTAACGCCAATTTGTATGGCAAAGCGCCATACGTTTGCCCGACGCATTCATACGTTTTGCAGACACCTGCCATACGTTTTCATTTTGTTGAAATACCCCAAAATTAACGCACAGGTCTTAACGCTTGGGTAAGGTGAGAGGCTGGACAACGACCCAAACGGGACTCGTTACGGTTGCTTCCTTCCGGACCTGGCCGGGTTGGCGAGGCGCTCGCCCGCGCCAACCTCTCAAAGAACCATATAGTATCAAAAAACCCACTTGCCAAGGTCACGATTGCAACCCTTTGCCCTGCATGTCACACGTTTGTCTAAACAAAGACTGGAATAAAAATGTTAAACGCAGAAGACGTAACTTTTGGCGGCTCAGGCCTTGAACGCGCAGCTCATCATCGCGAAGATCCCGCAAAATTAGATGCGCTTCGCACATCAGGCAAAGCCATCGTCCTGTGGCGTGGAAAACCGCTTTTTGATTTTGAAACCAAACAGATAATGCGCATTGACCCTACGCACGATGTGCTGTCCGAAGCCGTAAGTGAGCCAATTTTTATTGGTATTGAGGAAGACGGCACAGCTATTTTCGCGCATGATATTTCCCCATGGAAAGACCCGATGATAGACGACGCCGCGCTGGCAAATTTCTTTGACCCTAGCCAAAATCGCTATCCAGGATTTCCAGAAACGCAAGTATTCACTGAATTACGCGGAATCATGGCTAAACTCACACCGCGTGATGCTGAGCTAGCCGCTACCGCGCGTGGCATCTTTGAATGGCACCGAATCCACGGCTTTTGTGCCAAATGCGGTGAAAAATCTGCCCCCGCAATGGCAGGTTGGCAACGCGATTGCCCCAGCTGCGGCGCGCATCATTTCCCACGTACCGATCCAGTTGTTATCGTATTGGCAACAAAGGGAAATTCCGTTCTTATGGGGCGTTCCCCAGGCTGGCCAGACGGCATGTTTTCTCTTCTCGCAGGGTTCATGGAACCCGGCGAAACCATGGAAGCCGCCGCACGACGCGAAGTATTTGAAGAAAGCGGCATCCGATTGGGAAAAGTGCGCTATCTTTCATCACAACCGTGGCCCTTCCCTGCAAGCCTCATGATTGGGTGCGCAGCCGAGGCTGAAAACACCGAAATTACCATTGATCCCATAGAGATAGAAGACGCGCGTTGGTTCAGCAGAGAAGAGGTCTTTGCGGCAACACATGGCGAAAATCCAGCCCTCAAACCTGCCCGTAAAGGCTCCATTGCACATTTTTTAATTCACAACTGGTTATCTGACACACTAGATTAGTTCCAACCGATTCGAGAAGTCGGACAGATAGCACAGGCCTTCTATTATGCAGTTTTCCAGCGTTCAAGACGTCAATGCCCCACTCGATTTTGTTTTCCAACAACTATCGGATTTCGAAAGCTACGAATCCTACGCATTGCGAACTGGTGCAGACGTTGATCGCGAAGATTCCTTGGTCGAAAAAGCCACTGGAATGACATGGAATGTTTCGGGTGATTTGCGTGGAAAACGACGTAAAGTGCGGATCGAACTTACTAAATGCAGACCAGATAACCTCCTGAAATTATTTGTGAAATAATCTGGCGTCGAAGCTTTTGCAACAATGGAATCAATGGCATTAACGCGTAAGCAATCACGCATCAAAGTGACCACTGTTTTGAAACCACAAAACATCTCTGCACGGCTCATTTTACAGTCCGCATAACTGGCAAAAAACAGTATGAATCGCAAGTTTAACCACCGATCCTGGACCTATGCGAATTACATCGAGAACAACTACAAAAAGTCCCGCTAGCTGCGCGATTGATCTGCTTTGTAAACACCTAGAATTTCCAAATTATCCGTGAAATACGCCAATTCTTCAAAGGCACGTTTCACAGCAGGATCATCTGGATGGCCAACAATATCAGCGTAAAATTCGGTCGCGGTGAACGCGCCGCCCATATAACTTTCCAATTTCACCATATTCACGCCGTTCGTCGCAAATCCGCCCAGCGCCTTATAAAGCGCGGCTGGAATGTTGCGAACACGGAAAACGAACGTTGTAATCAGTTCGTCTTGGGATTGTTTTGCGATTTGCGGTTCGGACGACATCACCAAGAATCGCGTCGTGTTATTTTGATTGTCTTCAATATGGTGCGCCAGCACGTCGAGGCCATAAATCTCCGCTGCTAAATCCCCCGCTAACGCGCCCATTGATGGATCGCCGGCAGCAGCTACTTCTTGTGCGGAGCCTGCAGTATCCACACCAACCACTGGTAATATGTTGTTTTCATTCAAGAATTTTCGACATTGTCCAAGTAAAACTGTGTGGCTTTTGGCTGACGTGATCGCGCTCAACTTTGCACCAGGCACGCCCATCAAATTGATATGCACCCGCACAAAATGCTCGCCAATGATGTGCAATCCGCTTTCAGGCAGCAGATAATGCATGTCTGCGACGCGTCCATAAGTCGAGTTTTCAACAGGTAACATCGCCAGATCCGCGTCACCCCGTTTCACTGTTGCGATTGCACTTTCAAAGGTTTTGCAGGCCACAACTTGGGCATCAGGAAACGCTTCGACGCACGCCTGATGAGAATACGCGCCAAGTTCTCCTTGGAAGGTAATCTTGCTCGCTTTTGTGACCATTTTCTTCACAACCTTCAAAAACTGATGATTTTCACCCATAAGGGCGTTTCGTCGCGGTATGTACACCTTGCAAGTTCCTAGGGGAAGGCGCTAGAAGTGCGGCGGAAAAGAATGTGTGGGAAACTTGTCCCGCAGCTTAAGTAAGGCAGAACCATGGATACAATGGAATCAACCAAAATCGTCGGCGGCCTGTGCGCAGCGTTGCTCGTTTTCCTTTTCACTGGCTGGGCCGCTGAAACGATGTACCACGTTGGCAGCAGCGGGCACGGCGAAGAGCACGTGTCGGGTTACCCAATCGAAGTTGCAGAAGTGGAAACTGGCGGCAGCGACGAGCCAGAAATGACACTGAACGAAATGATGGCAGCCGCAGATGCTGGCAAAGGCGCCAAAGTCTTCTCGAAATGTAAAGCTTGTCACAAAGTCGAAGACGGCGCCAACGGCACTGGCCCTTACCTATTTAATGTTGTTGATCGTGGGATCGGTGATGTTGCCGGGTTTGAATATTCTGGTGCAATGTCAACCTTTGATGGTGATTGGACGGTTGAAAACTTGAATGCTTTCTTGATCAAACCATCTTCATACATCAACGGAACCAAGATGAGCTTTGCAGGTCTGAAAAAAGAAATGGATCGTGCAAACGTAATTAAATACCTTGAAACGCTGAAATAAGTGGATCAAATCGAACTTCAAAGGCCGTCCAATGGGGCGGCCTTTTGCTTTTGTGGTTGGAGTTTCGAAACAAAACTCACAGTATTGCGTGTTGCTGTTTACGAATGACTAGATTTACCTATTTATTAACCAAGATACATTAATTCGCCAAACAGGGAGGGTGATTTTATGGGACAACCAAAAGCAAAGACTGCCACGGCATCCAAGATAACTATGCGCACCATCTTTTTTGCCAGTTTTGTTTTGGTGGCGCTCGCGCTCGGGGCAACACTTGCAAACGCCCAAGACAAAGTCACCAAATCCCACGGCATTTCTACTTTTGGCGAATTGAAATATTCCGCTGATTTCAAACATTGGGATTACGTGAATCCAAACGCACCCCAAGGCGGCACAATTTCGTTTCTTGGGTCAGGCGCGTCGGGGACGTTCGACAGCTTGAACCCTTTTATTTTGAAGGGCAATCCAGCCCAAGGCCTCGGATTGATGTATTCGAGCCTGCTCACGGCCTCTGGTGATGAACCCGACAGCGCCTATGGCTACGTTGCGGAAACGCTCGAATATCCGGAAAACCGCCAATGGGTGATTTTCAACATGCGGCCCGAAGCGACCTTTTCGGACGGGCAACCCATGACCGCAGAAGACGTGGTTTTTTCTTATGAAATCCTCATGGGAAAAGGCCACCCAGTTTATCAGATTATTTATAAGGATTTTGAATCGGTCGAAGCGCTCGGTACGCACCGCGTTAAATTTACCTTCAAAGACGGCGTAAATACGCGTGACCTGCCCGCATCAGCTGGTGGCCTTTCGATCCTTGCTAAACATTATTACGAAACCAAAGACTTTGGCGAGAGCACGATCGAAGTGCCAGTCACATCAGGCGGTTATACAGCGACGGACATTAAACCGGGGCGTTCGATCAAATATTGCAAAATTGAAAACTACTGGGCCAAAAATCTGCCTCATAATACAGGGGCGGAAAATTTCGACTGCTACCTTTATGAATACTTCACAGATCGCACCGTTGCGCTCGAGGCCTTCAAAGCTGGCAGTTTCCTTTTCCACGAAGAATTCTCCTCGAAAAACTGGGCGAACAGCTATGATTTCCCAGCTTTGAATAAAGGTTTCGTTATCAAAGAAAGCATACCAGATGACCGCCCTTCTGGCACACAGGGGTTCTGGATCAACATGCGCAAAGACAAGTTTTCAGACCCGCGTGTTCGCCAAGCCATTGGTATGATGTTCAACTTCGAATGGTCCAACAAAACACTGTTTTTTGGGCTCTATGAACGTACTGACAGCTTTTGGGAAAACTCCAACATGCAGGCAGAAGGCGTTCTTCAGGGCGCAGAGCTGACACTATTGGAAGAATTCCGCGATCAACTTCCTGCGGAAATTTTCACCAAACCCGCGTTTACCCCTGCGATTTCTAGGGCCAGCCAAGCAGACCGAAAAGCGATCCGCGCAGCTGGAAAACTATTGGATGCAGCAGGTTGGAAAGTCGTGAATGGCAAGCGCACCAACGACAAAGGCGAAGTATTGGCCCTTGAAGTGGTCGATGACAGCGCGTCATTTGAGCGCGTGATCAACCCTTATGTTGAAAACCTCAAACGCCTTGGTGTTGAAGCAACGTTTAAATTGATCGACGCCGCGCAAATGCAGCAACGCCAAGAGGATTTTGACTATGATCTTATGCCCGGACGCCTTGTCATGTCCCTATCGCCGGGCGAAGAATTGGCAACAATGCTCGGCTCAAAAGGCGCGACCACGGCGGGCAGCAGCAATTTCTCTGGCGTATCGGATCCTGTTGTCGACGCGTTGATCGTTAAAATCGCACAGGCCGAAACCCGCGAAGATATGCAAACTGCTATACGTTCGCTCGATCGCGTCTTGCGCAATATGCACATCTGGGTTCCCAATTGGTACAAGGGCAGCCATAATATCGCTTATTGGGATGTCTTTGGCCGCCCAGAAAACAAACCGCTTTATTCGCGCGGCGTCATTAACACGTGGTGGATCGACCAAGAAAAGCTCGACGCGCTTAAATCACAAGGCGCCCTTCGCTAAATGGGCGCTTATATCTTCAGACGGCTTTGGCTGATGATTCCAACATTGATTGGCATCATGCTGATCAACTTTACCCTGATCCAATTTGTGCCAGGTGGCCCGATTGAACGGATCATCTCGCAGCTCGAAAATGACAGCTCGGCCACCGACCGTATCACGGGTGGTGGCTCCGAAGTCCAATCAGGTGGCGAATCCACAATATACGAAGGTGCGCGCGGCCTCCCACCAGAATTGATCGCTGATCTCGAAAAACAATTCAATCTCGACAAACCCGCCTATCAACGGTTCTTTTTGATGATGGGTGATTACTTTCGCTTTGAATTTGGCGAAAGTTATTTTCGATCCATTAGCGTGCTCGAATTGATTAAGGAAAAGCTACCAGTTTCCATCACACTCGGCGTTTGGTCGACTCTGCTCGCCTACCTTATTTCAATCCCGCTTGGCATCCGCAAGGCCGTGTCGGACGGCACCAGCTTTGATACGTGGTCCTCTGGCATCATTATCGCGGCCTACGCTATTCCCGGCTTCTTGTTCGCGATCTTACTTCTTGTGGTTTTCGCAGGAGGTTCGTTTTTTCAATGGTTCCCGAATCGCGGCCTTTGGTCTGATGATTTCGCAAAGCTCAGCCTGTTTGGGCAAATCAAAGATTACCTTTGGCATATCGTTTTGCCTGTAACGGCGTCCACAATTGGCGCATTTGCTACCCTGACCTTATTGACCAAAAATTCCTTCTTGGATGAAATCAAAAAACAATACGTCATCACGGCCCGCGCGAAAGGTCTCAAGGAAAGCCGTGTGTTTTACGGGCACGTTTTTCGCAACGCCATGCTGATCATAATCGCGGGCTTCCCCGCAGCCTTTATCGGCGTATTTTTCCAGTCATCCCTGATCATCGAAATCGTTTTCTCGCTCGATGGCCTTGGCCTTCTTGGCTTTAAGGCTGCTCTTGATCGCGATTACGCCGTGTTCTTTGGCACACTCTATATCTTTGGTTTGATGGGCCTCGTTGTAAGTCTGATCTCTGATTTGATGTATGTTTTCGTCGATCCACGCATTGATTTCGAAAGTCGTGAAACATGATGTTCAAATCATCCATCGCGCAACGTCGCCTTGCTAATTTTCGCGCCAACCGTCGCGCAGTTTGGTCCGCATGTATTTTCTGCATTGTGTTTGTGATTTGCCTGTTCGCCGAATTGGTCGCGAACGACAAACCGTTGTTGGTGTCCTTTAAGGGTGAATTCTTTACCCCTGCGTTTCAATTCTACCCCGAAACAACTTTTGGTGGGGATTTCGAAACTGAGCCAGAATACCCCGACCCCGTCGTGCAATGCCTGATCAAAACAGGTGGCGTTGAAGACTGTTTTGACGAACCTGAAGACATCCTCGAGAATATGAGTGCAGGCACATTTGATACCGCGACCGACGGTTTCGACATAGGCTGGATCCTGTGGGCACCCGTGCGATACAGTTTCAACACCATCAATTACGACGTCGCAACAGCACCATCGCCACCAGATGCTAATCACTGGCTCGGGACCGACGATCAAACCCGCGATGTGTTGGCCCGCATCATTCACGGCTTTCGTATCTCAACCGTGTTTGCCCTTATCGTTGTTATATTTTCGTCCGCAATCGGCATCGCAGCGGGTGCTGTCATGGGCTATTTCGGCGGCTGGGTTGATCTGTTCTTCCAGCGTATCTTGGAAATTTGGTCCTCCACGCCGATGCTCTATATTATCATCATCATGTCTGCGATTTTCACTATGAACTTCAAGCTGCTGACGCTCCTCATTATCCTGTTCAGCTGGATGGGCCTTGTCGGACTTGTTCGCGCCGAATTCCTTCGCGCCCGCAATTTCGAATATGTGCGCGCCGCCCGCGCCCTCGGTGTGCCCGACTGGAAAATCATGTTCCGCCATCTGCTCCCGAACGCGATGGTTGCAACAATCACTTTCCTCCCGTTCCAAATCACAGGTGCAATTGGCGCACTCACGGGGCTCGATTTTCTCGGCTTCGGCCTACCACCTTCCTATCCCTCCCTCGGTGAATTGGCGCTCCAAGCGCGTAACAATCTGCAATCTCCTTGGTTGGCATTCTCGGCATTCTTCAGCATCTCGCTTATGCTTTCGCTGCTGGTCTTTATCTTTGAAGGGGTCCGCGACGCATTTGATCCAAGAAAGACGTTCAAATGACGCAAGTTTTGAAGGTCCAAGACCTGAGCATTGCTTTTGGCACGAACGAACCTGCTGTCGACGGCGTCAGCTTTACCGTAAACGCAGGTGAAACCGTCGCCCTTGTTGGAGAAAGCGGATCAGGCAAATCCGTCACTGCGCTCTCAACCGTAAAACTGCTGCCAGACAGCGCAAACATTTCAGGTTCGGTGCAATACCGTGGCACAGAAATGGTGGATGCGGACGATGCAACGCTGCGTTCGGTGCGTGGCAACGACATAAGCTTTATTTTCCAAGAACCGATGACGTCGCTAAACCCGCTGCACAGCATTGAAAAGCAGTTAACCGAAGGATTGTCCCTGCACCAAACTGCCGCTGGTCAATCCTTCGCGCAACGCTTCACCCAAGGATTTGTCTCCAAACGCATCACCAAAATTATAAGCTTCCGCACGCTCCTGTTTTTCGCCGGCGCACTCATCGCATACGCCGCTATCACCGCCGGCATCGGCGCGTTACGAGGCCAAGGCGCATTCACTTGGATCGAGCAACCCGAAGGCACACTCCCAATCCTCCTCTACGCCCTCACTGGCCTACTCAGCCTGCTTTGGTCACTGCTTTGGTTTGTCTTCGCAGCGCTGTTGTGGATCGGCGCAATCGGCCATGTCCTTTTGCCAATCCAGCTTGGCCTCTCTCACTTGCTTGGCGATTGGTTGTCAGAAAACCCCTACCGCACAGCCTGTGTTGACCTGCTTGAAAAGGTTGGCATTCGCAACGCTGCCAGCCGCCTTGATGATTACCCACACCAACTTTCGGGCGGGCAACGTCAGCGCGTGATGATCGCAATGGCACTGGCCAATGGTCCCGATCTGTTGATCGCAGATGAACCTACCACCGCGCTCGATGTCACCATCCAAGCGCAAAT
>JASJIO010000120.1:0-11160 GCA_037625035.1 Amylibacter sp. | reverse complement strand
TCTGTTTGGCCGTATAAAACGTTCGCGTCCGGTACTTCATCGTAAACACTCCATCTTTCTCTAAAGATTAAAGTGTTGCGTCCACCCAATAAAACCGCCCCGGAATGCGGACATTCGTTAGAAGTGCTCGGAAGGTAGCTTTCGGCGATTGAGCAGTTCAATGATTATTTACGTAGGCTAAGAGCGTTCAAAAAAAGGCCCATGAGAACAATCCCAAAGACTGCGTCAAAACCAACAAGAAACCGTCCCACATCTGAGATTGGTACGATGTCACCAAACCCCAATGTCGTGATCGTTACTGCAATCAAATAAACGAATCTAGAAAAGCTAGGGCCTGATTTTGTGAAAACACCAGCGTCACTCTCTGCAAGAAATAGCGCCTTTTCCCCTAAGTTCTCGCTTACGGCAAATTCGGCTTCGTGAAAACTTTACTTTCATCGTCATGCGCGAAAACCGTTACTTCTGCACGCTCCAAATGCTATATCGTTTGCTGTCCATTCCGCCAATTCAAACTGACTAGTTTGGTTCTAAAGCTTAACCCCCAGTTACCTCCTACGAAGTTTCCGAACTCAGACTTACCAGAAGTTTAGCATGATACGCTGCCAACAAAACGACCATCACGTATGTAGTCTAAGCTAATCTCCAATCTCTCGTTTCTTGGAATGTCGCTGGGGCTGCAATATTCGTAGAATGCGGGTCTCATTTCGGCTGATAACATCGAATCAGTTTTCATCACCGCCATTCGATATTCGTACCCATTTTTAGCGTCCGAGATCACAAACCCATTCGAATTCATCCAAAAAAGAACTGCAAATGTGGCAATTGCAATTAGATAAAGTACACCCCAGAAGATTGGCCTATTAAAAAATGTCCAGATAATCCCACCTCGTCATCTTTTGGTAATATTCTTGAAGCGGACTTTGCGGGGTAACGCAGCGTTTGTCAAAGTGGGCTAGAAGCAGACTTTCGTAAATTTTCTGCGCGCCCAAAAGCACATCGAACATTTGGTAGCTCAGGCTCGATCTTTGGGATAAATTGACCAAAGCCCCCACCCATTTTGTAACAAACTGAAACATCCATCCAGACGGCATTAACCAAGGTTAACAAATAAAAGTGCCATACGCTTTGCGGATAACTAATTTCTCGAAAATTAACCATTTTCGGGCAAGGTTAACACCTCACAACCCCCGTGATAATCATTACGAACCACTCGCAACTGGAGTATTTCATCCCCATATGCCGCTTATTAACAGACGCCAATTCACCCAGTCCCTCGCGGCCCTATTTGCAACGCCTGCATATCCCGCCGTCACCCTTGCTGCGGCCCCAGCTGCTGCCTATTTCTGGGTCGATTACATGACCCGCCTGCATTCGCGTTGCACAACAGACATGCTCGCGCCGTTCTTTCGCGCCGACAGAACACTGGCAAAAACCATTCATTCTCAATTGGTTGCGGATAATGTGTTAACCGCTTCGGGCCACACATATCCCAACCTTTTGGCCAAACAACCACAAAAAACCTTTGGACAGAACAGTGCCAAACGCCCACAGTCAAAGCCTGAAACACAGGCGACAAAGGAGCAGAAATCCACCATGAAACAGGCCCCCAAAATCCGCGCTGCGCACCCTGATGATCATGATGCCTTGGCGAAAATTTGGCACAATGGTTGGGTTGAATCCCATGCTGAACACGTTCCAGCCGAACTCACCACGCAACGCACGCCCGACAGCTTTCACACGCGTCTAACAGACATGCTCGAAACTACGCTTGTCACGGGTCCAATCGGTGCGCCAATCGGATTTTGTGCCATTAAAAACAACGAGGTATACCAAATGTATGTCTCCCCCGCCGCCCGTGGCACACGCTCCGCTGGCGCGCTCATTTCTGCCGCTTGCGACGCGATAAAATCCGCGGGTCACAGCCAAGCCACGCTTTACGTGATCGCCAAAAACCCCCGCGCCCGCGCCTTTTATGAAAAAATGGGATGGGTCAGCCAAGGCCTGCAAAATGTCGATGTGGATCTCGTGGATGGAACCTTTCCGCTGGCCTGCATTGTGATGACCAAGGAGTTGATAACCCCATGAAACGCGTACTTTTCTAACCAATTTCGCCGCAACCGCGACCCTGCCAGTGATGCCGCTCAAGGCGCTTGCAGGCGCTGTACCTGCCGCTGCTGCTGCCTCGATGGAGCAACCGTATCTGTGGGCCAGCTTCATAACGCGCGTTCACAACAACGCCTCGCCTTCGATTTTGCAACGATTGCTAAAGCTCGATGAAGGCATGGCGAAACAGGTTTATTCAGAACTCCTTAAGAACAATGTGATAACAACACCCAACGCCTACGGGCTCAGCCAAGCCGTAAATCCCTTTCCGCAGCCGGGATTGGCGCACATGCAAAGCCAAATCTCAAAGCAGGTTGTTAAAGTTTCGGATAAGTCGTTGAAATTAAACACACCGAAGATGAAAACCAATCTGACGACGATTCATCCCCTGTTAACCAAGAGATGACAGCCTCACAGGATGAACACATCGTTAACGAATCCCCTCCCCAAGCCGCTGACCCAGACAGACAGGCTTAACTGGCTCCGCCTCATCCGCTCGCGCCGCGTTGGCCCCGCCACGTTTTTCCGGCTGCTCGATGAACACGGAACCGCCGAGGCTGCATTGGATTTTCTCCCCCAAATTGCACGGGATGCAGGCGTTTCTGCCTATTCAACATTCTCTCACAAAGCGGCCTACGACGAACTTAGCAACGGCACGGCAATGGGCCTCAAACTCATCTGTTTTGCCGATCCAGAATACCCGGAACTTTTGCGCCACATCCCCAATCCACCGCCAATTTTATGGGCAATGGGCGATATAACACTGTTAAACCGCCCAACAATCGCCATCCTCGGTGCGCGCAATGCCTCCAGCCTTGGCACAGGTATGGCACGCAGAATTGTCATTGATTTAGGAGTTGAGGGCTTCGTCATCGCGTCAGGGCTCGCACGCGGCATTGATGCAGCCGCCCACATGGCCGCCCTGCCGACTGGAACAATTGCTGTCCAAGCAGGCGGCGTCGATGTGGTTTACCCCCGTGAAAATGCAGCCCTGCATGATGATATCGCGGCGCAAGGCCTGCGCATTTCTGAAAACGCGCTCGGCCTTATCCCACAAGCCCGCCACTTCCCCCAGCGCAACCGCATCATCGCAGGCGTGGCCCAAGCGACCCTAGTCGTAGAAGGCGCGACCCGTTCTGGCTCCCTAATTACGGCGCGCGACGCAATCGACCTTGGGCGCGACGTCATGGCAATACCCGGTAACCCGATGGACCCTCGCGCTGCTGGCTGTAACGCCCTCATCCGCGACGGCGCAATACTCATCCGCTCCGCACAGGATTTCATCGACGCGCTTGCGTCATCCCCAGCGATCGCACCCGCCACACCAACTCGCCTTAACGCCAACCGATCAAATCACCACAAAAATCCTCACACTGCTCGGCCCAACAGCCGTAGCAGAGGACAGTTTGATCCGCGATGTCGGCCTGCCCGCATCAGAAATAACACCCCACCTAACGACCCTAGAAATCGAGGGCAAAACCACCGCCGACCAGGTGGTCTCCTCGCGCTTGCAGTCTAATCAAGCCGCAACAATTACACACGTTCAAAAATCAAATATTCACACCCCATTGACATCTCCCCTCGCAACAACACATTTTCCGCACGCCTTGATCGGCCAATGTAATGCAGTGATTCACAGGATAAAAAATGCCAGTAGTTGTCGTCGAGTCCCCGGCTAAGGCCAAGACAATAAACAAATATTTAGGTGATAATTTCACCGTTTTGGCATCCTACGGACACGTTCGTGACCTGCCGCCAAAAGACGGATCAGTCGACACCGACAACGACTTTGAGATGAAATGGGAGGTCGCGAGCGACAGCCAAAAGCATCTTCGCGCCATTGTTGACGCGCTAAAAGACGACGACGAATTGATCCTCGCGACCGACCCTGATCGTGAAGGCGAAGCAATTTCTTGGCACCTAGAAGAGGCGTTAAAAAAGCGCAAAGCGATCAAGAAAACGACCAAAATTTCACGCGTCGTTTTCAACGCGATTACCAAAGACGCCGTCACCACCGCGATGAAAAACCCACGCGCCGTAGACATGGAATTGGTCGAGGCATATCTTGCCCGCCGAGCCCTTGATTACCTCGTTGGATTCAAACTTTCACCTGTCCTTTGGCGCAAATTGCCCGGTGCCAAATCCGCTGGCCGCGTTCAATCCGTTTCCCTGCGCATCATCGTAGAACGCGAAATGGAAATCGAGGCATTTAAAAACCGCGAATACTGGACCGTAAAGGCCATTTTGACCACACCACGCGGCCAAAATTTTGAAACACGCCTTACCGTTTTGGGCGGCAAAAAGCTCGATAAATTCGATATCGCAACGTCTGAATCCGCCGAGCTTGCGGTTGCTGCGATCAATTCTCGCGACATGTCTGTAAAAAGCGTGGAAGCAAAACCAGCCGCCCGCAACCCATCCCCACCGTTCATGACATCAACCCTGCAACAAGAAGCCAGCCGTAAATTTGGCATGGGCGCACGCCAAGCCATGAGCACCGCGCAGCGCCTCTATGAAGCGGGCTACATCACCTATATGCGGACCGACGGCATCGACATGGCACCAGAAGCCATCACGGCCGCGCGCAGCACAATTAAATCGTTGTACGGCGCAGAATACGTTCCCGAAAAACCTCGTTTTTACAAGAACAAAGCCAAGAACGCACAAGAAGCGCACGAATGTATTCGCCCCACAGATATGGACGCGACACCCGACAGTCTAACCCGGTTAGAAGCAGACCAACGCAAGCTCTACGACCTTATTTGGAAGCGCACGATTTCATCCCAAATGGAAGCGGCCAAAATGGAACGCACCACGGTTGATATCGGTTCTGACGACGGCCAAATTATGCTGCGCGCCACGGGCCAAGTCGTTCTGTTCGACGGCTTCTTGCGCGTCTATGAAGAAGGCCGCGACGATCAAGTTGTGGATGACGACAACAAGCGTTTGCCGCAAATTGCGCAAGGCGAGCCGACAGCCAAAAAGACCGCCAATCCAGAACAACACCACACCCAACCTCCGCCCCGTTATACCGAAGCGACGTTGGTAAAACGCATGGAAGAACTCGGCATTGGCCGCCCGTCGACCTATGCCAGCATCGTGACCACGATCCAGACCCGCGAATATGTGCGCAAAGAAAAAAACCGCCTAATCCCCGAAGATAAGGGGCGTCTTGTGATTGCGTTCTTGGAAAACTATTTCCGTCAATACGTCGGCTATGATTTCACTGCAAAACTGGAAGACGAGCTGGATGATATTTCGGGTGGTC
The DNA here is from genome assembly GCA_037625035.1 of Amylibacter sp. Lineage (GTDB taxonomy): Bacteria > Pseudomonadota > Alphaproteobacteria > Rhodobacterales > Rhodobacteraceae > Amylibacter. The sequence goes on along the minus strand of JASJIO010000120.1, from coordinate 5,789 downwards.
GCGAAGATTATAAGGCTGTTTTGTCCCGTTTTTGGCGTGACTTTTCCGCAGCCATTGGAGAAACTTCTGATCTGCGTATTACCGAAGTTCTTGAAAAGATTAACGAAGTTCTTGCACCACATATTTTCCCTGCAAATGAGGACGGCTCTGATCCGCGCATTTGTAAAAACTGTGGCGAAGGGCGGCTTTCCATGCGCACTGCCCGTTCTGGTGGCGCATTCATCGGCTGCTCCAACTATCCAGAATGCCGCTATACACGCCCGCTTTCAGGTGAAGTAGAGGGCGGCGATATCGCTGGCCCAGACGGTAAAATGCTGGGTGACGACGAAAACGGCGACCCGATCACACTGCGTTCTGGCCGCTTTGGCCCCTATGTTCAGCGCCGCACAGCAACTGAAGAAGAACCAAAACCGCCACGGGCCTCAATCCAGAAAAGCACTGAGTTAGAGAACGTTGATCTCGCACTCGCGCTTAAATTATTGTCCCTGCCACGCAAAGTTGGCGATCACCCGGATGGCGGCGAAGTCACCGCGGCGATTGGTCGATTTGGCCCCTATGTGATGTGGCAAATGTCGATTGAAGAGGGCAAAAAAACTGCGCGTAAAATCTATGCCAACATGAAAGATCCCGAAGAAGTTTTCATCGTCGGCATGAACCGCGCCATTGAATTGATTGCAGAAAAGCTTGCCAAAGTTGGTGGGCGCGGTCAGGCGGCGGAACCGTTGAAAGAATTGGGAGAACACCCGACCGAGGGCGGCGCGATCAACGTCATGGACGGGCGTTATGGCCCCTACGTGAAGTGGGAAAAGATCAACGCGACCCTGCCCAAGGAGCTGGAACCGACGGCGATTACATTGGAAGAGGCCGTGGCATTGGTAGATGCCAAAGCCCTGACCAAAGGCAAAAAGAAGAAAGCCGCGCCTAAAAAGAAAGCGGCCCCAAAGAAAAAGGCAGCTGCCAAGAAACCAGCGGCAAAAAAACCTGCTGCTAAAAAGCCAGCTGCGAAAAAGAAAGCTGCGCCGAAAAAAGAAGCGGCTGTTAAGCCAGAAGCAGAAGACTAAAGCGCGTTAACAGCGGCGACAAATGCGTCGCCGCGCGCCTCGAAACTTGTGAACTGATCAAAGCTGGCGCATGCAGGCGCCAGCAACACCATATCGCCTTTTTGCGCAGATGCAGCAGCCTCGGCCACGGCCATGTCCAGATCATTCGATATCACGTAATCCATATCGCCCAATTGCGCGGCAAATTCATCCGCAGCCGCGCCAATTAGATACGCGCGTTTCACCCGATCAAACAACGGTGCAAGCCCTGCAATGCCACCCGTTTTGGGTTCTCCGCCGACAATCCAGTGAATATTTTTAAACGCACTAAGCGCCTTTTCAGCAGCATCTGCGTTGGTGGCTTTGCTGTCATTCACAAACAAAACACCGTTCTTTTCCGCGATAATCTGGCAACGATGCGGGAGGCCTGGGTAACTCGCCAAATGCTCCTCGATCAGGCGCGGCGCAAGACCGATGGAACGACACACGGCGTAAGCAGCACAGGCATTTTGATGATTATGCGCGCCCGGTAATCCCCGAATTTTGCGCAGATCAATCGACGCCATCTGCCGCCCTTTGCGCCATTCCACCAAAAAACCTTTGCGCGCAAAAACAGACCAACCATCGCCCTGCAATTTACGCCCTGATGAAATGCGGATAACGGGTTCACCCGACCCTTGCGTTTCACGCAATTGGGCCGCCAAATACTGGCCTTCCATCTCATCCACACCGATGATCGAACGATCAGGCCCGCCCGCTGTAAACAGCCGTGCCTTGGCCGCGAAATACCCGCCAAGCCCGCCGTGACGGTCCAAATGATCAGGGCTTAGGTTCATGAAAACCGCGATATCAGGCCCCAAGGATCGTGCCAATTCAGTTTGATACGATGACAATTCCAACACCGTGATTTGCCCGTTCGAAGCAGGTTCCAAATCCAGCACACCACGCCCGATATTGCCGCCCATCTGCACATCACGCCCAGCTTCTTCTAGGATGTGATGGATCAACGCTGCCGTCGTGGATTTCCCGTTCGATCCTGTTACGCAAACCACACGGGGCAGGACTTCGAAATCATCCCAATCAGGTGTGCCGTAACTGCGGAAAAACAGGCCGATGTCATTGTCGACAACCGCGCCCATTTCCCATGCTTTCACGATCACGGGATGCGGTGCGGGATACAAATGCGGGATGCCCGGGGACGTGATCAAACAACTGATCCCCTCCCAGTTTTTGTCTTTGTGCAAATCAGCGACCAAAAACCCCTCGGCCTTTGCCAAATCTTGTGCCACAACATTATCGTCCCAACACACAGGCAATGCACCGCCAGCAGCCAGCGCGCGCGCCGTTGCTAAACCTGACCGCCCCAGCCCTAAAACGCCAACAGTATACCCGTCATATCCACGTACAGGAATCATGGTTATCTAATCTTCAATGTGGCAAGACCGATCAGCGCGAGGATCAATGAGATGATCCAAAAGCGGATAACGATCTGCGCTTCACCCCAGCCACGTTTTTCAAAATGGTGGTGAATTGGCGCCATCAAAAACACCCTTTTGCCGGTCTTTTTGAAATACATAACTTGAATAATCACAGACAATGCCTCGACTACGAACAACCCGCCAACGATGCCTAGAACGATCTCGTGCTTGATACAAACGGCCATCGCACCGAGCGCGCCACCGAGCGCGAGCGAACCCGTATCGCCCATAAAAACAGCGGCAGGCGGCGCGTTATACCACAGAAAACCCAAGCCCCCGCCGATGATGGCCGACGTAAACACCAGCAATTCGCCTGTACCTGCCACGTAATGCACATCCAGATACTGTGTGAAATCTGTGCGCCCCACGACATAGGCGATAATGCCCAATGTGGCTGCACAAATCATCACGGGCATGATCGCCAAACCGTCCAGCCCATCCGTCAGGTTCACCGCATTTGCAGCCCCGACAATAGTGATCATTACAAACGGAAAGTAGAAAATGCCAAAGTTCAACAGCGCGTCTTTAAACACCGGAACCGCAACTTGGCGCGACAATTCTTCGTTGTGCAAAGTAGACACGTAAATCGCCGCGATCAGCGCGATCAAAAACCCCAACGCAAGGCGGGCTTTGCTGCTAAAGCCAGCAACGTTTTGCTGTTTTACTTTCAGATAATCATCCAAGAACCCAATCGCCGCGAACCCCATCGTCACCAACAAAACCGTCCAGACATAGCCATTGTCCGTACGCGCCCACAACAACGTGCTGACCAGCATCGTACCCAGAATAAGCATCCCGCCCATCGTGGGTGTCCCCGCCTTTGCGATGATGTGGCTTTCAGGGCCATCTTCGCGGATCGGTTGGCCCCTTTTTTGCCAACTTTTCATATAGTTAATCAGCGGTTGGCCAAAAATAAAGCTGAGGATCAGGGCAGTGAAGAACGCCCCGCCAGCGCGGAAAGTGATGTAGCGGAACAGGTTGAAAAAATCGCCCCCGTCGCCGTATTGGCTTAGAAAATATAACATTGAACGGTTCCGCCCCTATTTTTCGCTGGTTTGTCCAAACGTTTTGATTGCCGTGACCACACGACCGACTTTTGATCCTAACGAGCCCTTTACCATAGCAACGTCGCCAGAATCCAGCAGCCTATTCACACTCGCTGCCATCTGTTCAGCCGCATCGAAATGTTGGCCGCGTCTATGATCTGGTAATACCGCGTGAAACGACGCCATCAAAGGCCCGCTAGTGTGCACCTTGTCGACTGCGCCCATCGCTGCAATTTCAGATAGATCCAAATGATACGTATGTTCCTGTGGTCCCAACTCCAACATATCGCCCAGAAACGCGACGCGACGGCCATTTTCTTGCGCGGGTGTCGCCGCTGCCAAAACCGCCAACGCGGCGGCCATCGACGTTGGGTTCGCGTTGTAACTCTCATCAATCAGCTCAATTGAACCACCTGTTTCACCCAGCTGAACCGTGAAGCGTTGCCCGCGCCCAGATGGCGCCTGCCAACTTGCCAGCGCCAACATGCTTTGCGCAACATCACCGCCAGCGGCCTCGACCGCTGCTAAAACAGCCAACCCGTTCATCGCCAAATGTTCGCCGGGCGCGCCCAGTTTGAACAGGATCGGGTCGCCGTGCAAAACCGCTTCTATTGCAGAGCCATGATCGGACATCGACGCCTTAATCAGGCGAATATCCGCGCCTTCACTTTGGCCAAACAAGATACAGCGCCCATCACCGCGCGCCTTTTGCAAAATCGGCAACGTCGGAATATCAGCATTTAGAACTGCGACACCATCCGCACTAAGTCCTTCAAATATCTCGACTTTCGCTTCGGCAATTTGTTCCACGCTGTCAAACGCCGCCATGTGAACGGCAGCAACGGTCGTGATCACAGCCACATCCAATTGCGCCATTTTCGCCAACGGTCCGATTTCACCGGGGTGGTTCATTCCAATTTCGATCACCGCAAAATCAGTGTCTGCAGGCATCCGCGCCAGTGTCAGGGGCACGCCCCAATGGTTGTTAAAACTGCGCACCGCAGCATGGACACTGCCCTGCACTTGCAAGGCCGCACGCAACATTTCCTTTGTACCTGTCTTACCAACCGAGCCCGTCACGCCGATCACTTTGGCATCTGTACGCGCCCGCGCCGCAACGCCCAAATCTTCTAGGCCGCGCAAAACATCCGCCACTATCAACAACGGCGCATCATCACCCACGCCCTTGGGTCGGTGCGATACCATCGCCGCCCCCGCACCCGCAGCCAAGGCTTGCGCCACAAAATCATGCCCATCGCGCACGTCTTTCAACGCGACAAACAAATCGCCATCGTTCAATTCGCGCGTATCAATCGAAACGCCTCCAACGAACCAATCACCAATCGCTATGCCACCTGTGGCCGCAACTGCCGCTTCTTTTGTCCATAAAATACTCATGCGCGCATCCTCATGCACCTAGGCCATCCAGCGCATGCACCGCCACGCTCGCCTGTTCTACATCATCAAACGGCAAAACATCATCACCGATGGTTTGCCCCATTTCGTGCCCCTTGCCCGCAATCAACAACGCGTCACCTGGCTGCAACGCATCAACGGCGGTCAATATCGCCTGTGCACGATCGCCAATCTCGCTCGCCTCTGGGCACTCTGCCAGTATCATTTTGCGGATCAAATCAGGATCTTCGGAACGTGGATTATCATCTGTCACAAACGCAACATCTGCGTGATCCCGTGCAGCCGCCCCCATCAAAGGTCGCTTGCCTTGATCGCGATCACCACCAGCGCCAAACACCACCAACAAACGCCCCAGCGTGTGGGGTCTCATGGCCCTTAGCGCAGTTTCCAGCGCGTCTGGCGTATGGGCGTAATCCACAAAAACCGTCGCGCCATTTTTGCGCGTGGCAGCCAATTGCATGCGCCCAGGAACAGTTTGTAATTCGGACAAGCAACTGAACACTTCGCCGCTTTGTGCGCCGCACGCAATCACCAGCAAAGCCGCCGTCAAAACATTCTGCGCCTGAAACCCGCCGATCAGATTCAGCCGCGCTGTAAACGCCTCATCACTCCACGAAAACCGCACGTCTTGTCCTGTGGCATCAAACCGACTGCCCAAGATTTGCAGATCGCCCTGCCCCATCCCAAGCGTGATAACATCCTGCCCACGCGACAGCGCAATCTCGACAAGTGCCGCGCCTTTTGGATCATCAATGATGATCACCGCCGATCCTTCGGGCGGCAAAACCCGCGTAAACAGGCCAGCCTTG
>JASJIO010000119.1:0-13005 GCA_037625035.1 Amylibacter sp. | reverse complement strand
AAACGGTTCGAAAATGGACCACACTCGACCCACCTTGAAAGAAAATATTATGAATATTTAGCCCTGATCTATTCAAAACCTGAGCCAACACCTTAATAAGGTTCACCTGCATTCGTTGAAATGATTCAAGAATGGAAGGATGTGACGGATACTTATGTCAAAGATGGCGTGATGGTTTCTGGCAATGCCTTGCAGCCTGTGGAAGCGGCGACGTCCTTACGTTTACGGGATGGAAAATTGGAAACGATGGACGGCCCATTTGCAGAAACAAAAGGGCATTTGGGCGGGTATTACCTGTTGGAATGTAAGGATTTGGATGAAGCAATCAAATATGCTGCGATGATCCCAACGGCACGTGATGGCACTGTTGAAGTGCGCCCAATCCTGGATGTTGGCTTACACATGGCGGCTGTGGAAAATGTGCACGACGCCCTTAACGGGGGATTGCAGATCAGCATGGCCGCATTCTTTCTGCTTTAATCGCAAATTTACGTGATTTTCAATTGGCCGAGGACAGCTTGCAAGATGCGCTGGTCTCGGCCATTTTGCATTGGGAACGATCTGGTGTGCCCCAAAACCCAGCGGGGTGGTTGTTACAAACGGCGCGGCGCAAAGCGATTGATCGGATAAGACGCGCCAAAAGTTTTGATGCAAAATCAAGGCAATATGGGATTCTTTTGAAGTTGGATCAGAAGGATGCCGAAGACGAACGCCAAGAAGAAATCCCTGACGAGCGGCTGCGGTTAATTTTTATCTGCTGTCACCCTACGCTCGATTCCAAAACCCTTGTTGCGCTGACGTTGCGCACGTTGGGTGGCTTAACGACGGGTGAAATTGCGTGGGCATTTTTGGACAGTGAGCCTGCGATGGCCCAACGTTTGGTTCGCGCAAGGCATAAGATAAAAGTATCAGGTATACCGTTTTCCGTCCCCGATGCAGATGCGTGGCCAGAGCGATTGAATTCAGTTTTGACGGTGATTTATCTGATTTTCAATGAAGGCTATTCGGCAACCTGTGGAGAACAGTAAATTCGCAAAGATTTTTGCGAAGAGGCGCTGTATTTGGCGAAAGTGGTGGATCAATTGAAGCCAGAGCAGGCCGAAACAGAAGGATTGATTGCGTTGATGACGTTGATCCACGCGCACAAATCGGCCCGTGCGTTGCCAGATGGAACAATGATTTCGATCGAGGATCAGGATCGCTAGCTGTGGAATGGGAATGCGATTTCGGAGGGATTGAATGGTGTGAAAACGGCCCTAAATCGCCGTGGACCAGGCCCATATCAGGTTCAGGCTGCGATCCAAGCTGTGCATGCAGAGGCCGAGAGTTTTGCAGCGACTGGCTGGACAGAGATACTGGGGCTGTACGGCGCGTTGCTGCAGTATTACGGTTCTGCCTTTGTTCGCTTGAATTGGTGTGTTGCATTGTCTTTTGTCAAAGGGGCCGATGCGGCACTGACGGCGAGTGGTGAATTTGCGGCAGATTTAGATAATTACCAGCCCTATCACGCCGAGCGTGCAGCGTTTTATCGTGCTGCGGGGTGGTTTGAGGATGCGGATGCTGCCTATGGGCGGGCAATTGAATTGTCATAAAATACGAGTGATGCGCAGTTTTTGGATGCTGAACGCTGTGGGGCAAAAAAAGAGACCGAGCAGTTGCTCGGCCTTGAAGTCCAACAGGGAGGTGAAGAGAGCTAGAACTTACGCTCAACCGCTCGCTTCGGCTCCAAGGTATAAATCGGAAACGTTAAGAACAAGCGTAAAAACCATACAGTAGGTGCATATCGTTCATGCACAGATTGCATGGCTTGTTGGTTTAGGCACGTCGAAGCAGCTTATGCTTTGATTTTGTTTATTAAAATTGTGACAATTTCTTGTCAGCTTTAATTTCTTCCAACACAAAATCACGGAACACGGCCACTCTTTTTGAATGACGGAGTTCCTCGGGGTAGGCCAAATAGACGGGGACTTGCGAACTTTCTTCGTCTGGAAGGACGCGGATGAGTTGTGGGAAGTCAACGGTTACGTAACTTGGTAGGACGCCAATCCCGACCCCAAAGAGCACGGCTTGTAGCACACCAAAGTAGTTGTTTACCGTGAGGTGAGAGTTGTGTTCGCCGGCAAGTAGGGGACGCATCCAGTTTAGGCTGGCGCTGACTTGTTGTGAATTTAGGCTTTGGCTGATGATACGGTGGTTGCGCAAATCCTCAAAATCTTTGGGCATGTCCAGTTTTTCGAGATAAGTATCGGACGCATAAAGACGCATGTTTACATCCATTAAGCGGCGGCGGACCAAATCGGCTTGGCTCGGTTCTTTCATGCGGATCGCAACGTCTGCTTCGCGCATGGGTAGGTCGATGACACGTTCCTCGAGGAGGAGGTCGATTTTTAGGTCGGGGTATTGGTCGTACAGGCGGCCCATTCGAGGCGCGAGCCAGAGCGTGCCAAAGCCAACGGTGGTGGTGACTTTTAGCTCGCCGTAAACCTCGTCTTCGGAGTCGCGAATACGGGCTTCGGCGTTATCGAGCTTCTTGCTCATGTCTGACGTAGCGTCAAAAAGCAGCTCGCCTTGCTCGGTTAGGATCAATCCACGGGCATGGCGATGAAAAAGCGTAACACCGAGGCGTTCTTCGAGGGCGCGAATTTGGCGGCTAACGGCAGATTGCGACAAATGAAGGGTTTCACCTGCGTGTGTAAGGCTGCCTGCATCTGCAACGGCGTGAAATATCCGTAGTTTGTCCCAATCCAAAATACTGCCCCTACAAATATTATTTGCATTTCTACTACGATTTTAGGAAAGTAATAGCAATCAAAACTGGTCAGAAGAATTACCTTGATAGGTCAGAAATTGTGACCTACATTTGATGCAACAACCACTTTGGGAGGCGTTATGTCCAAGCCAGAAATCACACTCGCGGATCGCTATGACCTTTCGAAAGAAACGGTTTTGTTGAACGGAACGCAGGCGCTCGTTCGATTGATGATGGAGCAAAAGGAGCGTGATCGCGCGGCTGGTTTGAACACGTCCGGGTTTGTCACTGGCTATCGGGGGTCACCACTTGGTGCGGTTGATATGCAGATGCAGCGGGCTGAAAAACAGCTGACTGCGCATGACGTGGTGTTTCAATCAGGCTTGAACGAAGACCTTGCCGCGACCGCGATTTGGGGTGCGCAGCAGGCGGAATTATACGGCGAGGGCAAATACGACGGCGTCTTTGGCATGTGGTATGGTAAGGGCCCGGGGGTTGACCGCTCTGGCGATGTGTTTCGTCATGCAAATATGGCGGGGACTTCGAAATTCGGCGGTGTTCTGGCTTGTATGGGCGATGATCACACGGGCGAAAGTTCGACCGTCTTACACCAGTCGGAATTTGCATTTGTTGATGCAATGATGCCGATCCTTTCACCTGCAGGCGTGCAGGAAATTTTGGATTACGGCGCGTATGGCTATGCGTTGAGCCGCTATTCTGGCTGCTGGGTTGGGCTGAAATGTGTGAAAGACACGATCGAGGCAACGGCGGTTGTGAACACTGCGCCTTGTCGTTTGGAGATCAAAACACCAACTGATTTTGAAATACCTGCGGATGGGATCAACATCCGTGCGGTGGATGATCGTGTGCCACAAGAGGCGCGGTTACATGACTACAAACGGTTTGCAGCCGAGGCGTTTGGTCGGGCGAATAAATTGGATAAACGCATGTCTGGCAAGGCGGGCGCGAAAATTGGGATCGTGTCATCTGGTAAAAACTGGCTTGATACGCAGCACGCGCTGGATTTGTTGAACATTGATGATGCCGAGGCCACGCGTTTGGGGATCACCACGTATAAAATCGGCATGGTTTGGCCGCTTGATATGAAATCGTTTGGGGAGTGGGCTGACGGGCTCGATCTGATTATCGTGGTGGAAGAAAAACGCAAACTGATCGAAGTGCAGATCAAAGAGGCGTTGTTTGACAATCCTGATCGGCAGCGTGTGGTGGGTTGGAAGCATGACAAACGCAAAACTGAAACGATATTCACTGTAAAAGGTGCGTTGGACCCTGTGACGATTGCGCAGAAGATAGCGATGTTGCTAGGCGAAGAAGGTTTTTTGTCTGAGAAAGCAACTAAGGCTTTGGCGAAACTGGACGAAGCCACGGCGGGGGATAATGCACAAGAAGTTGCGGTGCGCGCGCCTTGGTTCTGTTCGGGGTGTCCGCATAATTCATCAACGAAACTGCCTGAAGGATCACGGGGGTTCGCAGGGATTGGCTGCCATTTCATGGCGAAATGGATGGATCGCGAAACTATCGGGTTTACGCACATGGGGGCCGAAGGGGCCAACTGGACGGGTGAATCCCTGTTTTCAAAACGTGAGCACATGTTCCAAAACCTAGGGGATGGGACGTATAATCATTCGGGGGTTCAGGCCATTCGTGCCGCTTTGGCGGCGAAAACCAACATCACTTATAAAATCCTGTTTAACGATGCAGTTGCCATGACGGGTGGGCAGCAGAACGATGGCGATTTATCGGCGGCCAAAATTGTAGCCGAGATTAAAGCGATGGGTGTCGAGAATATCGCGCTGGTTTATGACGAAAAAGAAGACATGGATTTGTCTGAATTTCCGTCGAGTGTTCCGACGTATGAACGCGCTGAACTGCAAACGGTTCAAGAAAAATTCACCAAAATCAAAGGTGTGTCGGCCATTGTGTATGCGCAAACCTGTGCTGCGGAAAAACGCCGCCGTCGTAAACGCGGGTTGTTTCCTGATCCAGATCAGCGGATTTTCATCAATCCAGCGGTGTGTGAGGGCTGCGGTGATTGCGGTGTTCAATCCAACTGTGTGTCTGTGACGCCGTTTGAAACGGAATTGGGGCGCAAGCGTAAGATTGATCAATCCAGCTGTAACAAAGATTTCTCCTGTGTGAATGGATTTTGCCCGAGTTTCGTGACCGTTGAAGGCGGCACGCCAAAGAAACAAGAAGCCAGCGCGATGACCCTGCCTGATCTGCCAGAAGCCAAGGTTCCTGCGATCAATGGAACGCATAACATGGTGATTACGGGTGTCGGTGGCACTGGTGTTGTTACGGTTGGTGCTGTTCTGGCGATGGCTGCGCATGTTGAAGGCAAGGGCGCTGGCATGATGGAAATGGCTGGATTGGCGCAAAAGGGCGGTGCGGTGCACATCCATTGCCGTTTTTCACATTCCCCCGAAGACATCAGCGCTGTGCGTGTTGCCGTTGGTGAGGCAGATAGTGTTATTGGTGGTGATCTGGTTGTGACGGTGGGCGCGAAAACGCTGGGGCTGATGGCGCGGGACCGCACGAAGGTTGTCTGCAACAGCCACGAAATTATCACGGGTGAGTTTACCCAAAACACCGAGTTCGCGTTGCCAAGCGATCGGATGCAATTGTCCTTAACAGGGCGGCTTGGTGAAGATGCGGTGGCGTTTTTGAACGCTACAGAATTGGCGCGAATGCATTTGGGTGACAGCATTTTTGCCAATATGTTGATCGTTGGATCGGCGTGGCAAAATGGGTTGATCCCACTGTCGCGTGAATCGATTTTGCAGGCGATTGCGCTGAACGGTGCGGGGGTTGAGAGTAACAAACGCGCGTTTGAAATTGGACGTTGGGCGGTTTTGTATCCAGAAGATGCAGCGCGTTCGATGCGAACAAATGTGGTAGAATTGCCGAAATCCGTTGAGGAAGTGATCAGCTATCGCGTGGGTGAACTAACGGCCTATCAAAATGCGAAGCTGGCTACGCGGTATCGGAGTTTTGTTGAACAAGTGGAAGACGAAGAGCTGCGCGAAGCGGTGGCAAAATCTTACCATAAAGTATTGGCATATAAGGACGAATACGAAGTTGCACGTCTGCATGCGCATAATGTTGAGCGCATGGTTGCGGAGAATTTCGACAATGTGAAAGCGTTGCGGTTTCACCTTGCGCCACCAATGTTAACGGGCAAAACGGCCGATGGGCGACCTAAGAAACGTAAATTCGGGCCTTGGGTTTTGAAACTGTTCAAGCTGATGCAAAAAGGGAAGGCGTTGCGGGGGACACCGTTGGATGTGTTTGGGTATTCTGCAGAACGGCGGATGGAACGGGCGCTGATTACCGAGTTTGAGCGCGACATGGTAGAGGTTCTGCCGCTTTCTACGCCTGCGACCAAAGATTTGGTTTTGGCACTGGCAGAATTGCCCATGCAGGTACGTGGGTTTGGACCTGTAAAGATGCAAAACGCGCAGACAGTGGCAAGACGACGTGAAGAGTTGTTGCTGGCAATTCGCGGTGGCGGCGCGGTTCAGGCAGCAGCTGCGGAATAATCAGACCCCAAGGCCCGCACGCATTGCGAGTTTTCGCGCCGTTGTAGAGCCGTGCAAGAATTGCAGGCCCTTAAGGCGCAAGGCCCGCAGGTTTGGGCCTGCGGCAAGGGAGGCGCGGTTTAATAAATCCACGCCATGAATACGTAAGGCTACGTCCGATTTACGTGCCTTTTCGTATGCCGCGAGCATGGGTTCAGAGCCAAGCTGGTGATCGCCATCCATTAAATCCAGCAGAGTTTGGATGTCAGCGAGTGACATGTTCAAACCTTGCGCGCCAATCGGGGGCATCACATGGGCGGCTTCGGCGATCAAGGCCGTGCGTTCGTCCGTAAGGCGATCTGCTTTTTGTGAAATGATCGGCCAGATCGCACGTGCGCTGGTCAAGGTGAGCGGTCCAAGGACGCCACAGCTGCGTGTGGTGGCTTGGGTCGCGAATTCTGTGTCACTTAGCGCGATAAGACGCGCGGCCTCGGCGCCAGTTTCCATCCAGACTATGGCAGATTGTGGGGAACCGTCGTGATCGGGCAAAGGAACCAGAGTGAAGGGGCCGCCTGTTCTGTGAATTTCGGTTGAGACATTTTCGTGTGGCAGTGGGTGGGACACAGTGAACACCATGCCCTTTTGCCCGTATCGCCAAGTTTGCACGCCAATGCCTGCCATTTCGCGGATTGGAGAGGCACGCCCGTCAGCGGCGATGATGAGGCTGGTGCTAATTTGTGTGCCGTCTGTTAGCGCGATGAGCGCTTCTGCGCCCCGTGTGGTGACACGTTTTGTACCAACGCCAGCGCGGAATGTGGCGTTGTCTATGCAGTTTAGTTTCGCCAATATTTCGCACTTTAAAACCCAATTGGGGAAATTCCAGCCGAACGGGTGATCGGAAACATCGCTTGCGTCAAAATCAGCGATGTAGCGGATCTCGTTCTCGACACCACCTGCATCGGCAAGGCGCATGATTTGGAGTGCTTCGGCGTGGGTATCCAGGCGGGGCCAGATATTTGCGGATTCAAGCGTGGCGCGTGCAGGTTGTAGGAAGGTTGTGCTGCGACGATCTGCTTTTGGATCGGTATTTGTGGTGATTGGTGGCATTGGATCTACGCACAGAACAGATAGACCTTTGGCAGCAAATGAACAGGCAGCAATGAGGCCCGCGAGGCCGCCACCGCTTACAAATATGTCAAAGTGTTCTCGTGCCATGGCTCAGAGGTAGGGTGATTTGGGGGCCAAGGGAAGGGTCAGCCGACGATCTGCGACAGAAAGGCCGTAAGATCAGTGGTTTGATGGTGAATGTGATCGCCAGTCATTTCTGGGCCGACAAGGACAGTGCGCATTCCAATTTCGTGGGGTACTTTTAGATTGCGGTGATCGTCTTCGAACATTGCGGCGGTTTTGGGGGCAAATTTATCGCGTGCGATAATGGCGTCATAGGCTTGGGATGAGGGTTTGGGATGAAAATCGCTGTGCTCAATGCCGTAGATCGCATCAAATATACCTGTAAGACCGCGTGCTTCTAATACGCGATCTGCGTGAAACTCAGAGCCGTTTGTGTAAACAATTTTGCGCCCGGGAAGGGATTGAATATGGCCACGTAAGATCAAATCTTGGGGGACGTGATCCAAGTTTATGTCATGTACTTCAAAGAGATACGGGGTCGGATCAATTTTGTGTTCAAGCATCATTCCAGAGAGGGTTGTACCGTAAGTTTGCCAATAATAATCGCGCAGATAATTTGCACGAGCCTTGTCGACCCCAAGTTCGCGCATGACGTAATCGGTCATTTTGACTTCGATTTGGGCGAACAGCGCGCATTTAGGCGGGTACAGCGTGTTATCGAGGTCGAATACCCAGGTTGATACGTGTGAGAATTGGTTTTTCATTTGAGCAGCGTAAAGGGCTTGCGTGACGTGTGAAACCACATTTCGACAAATATTGGTCGTTTTGTAAGGCAAATCCTTTGTGAAGCGGCGTAAAGTCGGTAATTGTGAGGGAGCCGTGTGAAGTCACGCCCAAAGAATTAGGATTATCGAATGACACCGACAGAAAAAATAGCTCAGGCCCGCAAGCTGTTGGACGAAGCTGGCCGCGAATTGAACGCAAAATTGCAAATTGAACGCAGTCGCGCACGCGGCGCGATTATTCGCAAATTGCATTGGTTGGAGCCGTTTAGCGGTGAGGTTTCGCAGTATTATTCGCAGGCCGGCCAAGACCGCTTGTGGACAATATGCTAGGTCATAAAATGGGCGGCGTGTTTGTTGATGTGGGTGGGTACGACGGTGTAACAGGTTCAAATTCCTTATTTTTTGAGCTGTTCCGTGGATGGAGCGGAGTTTTGGTTGAACCTGCGCCAACGCAATTGCGTAAAGCGGAGGCGGTGCGGCGTAGCCCTTGTTTGGGCTATGCAGTGGCGGGGGAAACGGGGACGCTAGAGTTTATGGAAGTGACCAAAGGGTTCATGCAAATGAGCGGCTTTTTGGACAGTTATGAACCTGATTTATTGATGTGGGTGCGTGGCGACAAACGGCTCGAAGAGGTTGTCCATAAGCTGGAAACCAAAACGCTAAATGATATTTTGAGTGCGCAGAAAATTACTCAAGTGGATTTCTTATCTTTGGATGTTGAAGGTGGCGAGATTGGGATTTTATCGAAGTTTGATTTTGATGCAGTAGATGTTGAAGTTTGGAGCATTAAAAATAACACACAAGATACGACCATTCCCGAAATGATGCGGGACAATGGTTTTGATTTAATAGAATTTGCAGGCGTGGATGATATTTTTCGAAAACGCCGTGCAAAACAGGGAGCATAAGTCGATGCAAGGTGAACCAAAAGACGCTTACGGCCTGATCTTGAATGCGATTGATGTTGGTGTGTATCGCCCCGGGGATCGATTGGTCGAAAGCGAATTGGCGGAGCGTTTTGGCGTGTCAAGGACTCCTGTGCGCGAGGCATTGCAACGGTTGGAAACGCAAGCGATGCTGACTCGGGATGGGCGATCATTGATTGTGTCGTCCTTGGATCACAATCAAATGGCTGAATTATACGAAGTTCGGGCAGAATTAGAGGGTCTGGCAGCGGCATTGGCGGCGAAACATGCATCGAGTGAAGAGATTCAGGTTCTTTACGATATGGTTGCAGAGGACCACCAGTATTTGGAGAACCCGCGTGAATTGGCGATTGCAAACAGGCGGTTTCATCGGCAAATCCATCTTGCCAGCCGTAACCGTTATTTAGTACAACAACTGGAAATGGTGCATCGCTCGATGGCATTGTTGGCAGAAACTTCGCTTGCGGCCGATGGTCGTGGTGAAATGGCGTTGGCCGAGCATTTGGCGTTGGTTCAAGCCATTGAAAAAGGCGATGCAATAAGCGCGGATCAATTGTTGAAGGATCATTTGTCTTTTGCATTCCAAACCCGTTTGAAAGCGGATGCAGGTGGGGTGAAATCGCCAAATGAGTGACGCTTTAGCCAACGATATTGCCGATGATATTTTGTTTGGACGGCCTGTCCGATCTGTTCGGAAAAATTTGGCGCAAGCCTATGATTTGCAGGACAAAGTTGTTCATAAACTGGGCGCTGTCTGTGGACGTAAGATAGCGATGAATGCACCTGCGTTGATGGAAATGGCGGGAATCAGTGAACCAATTGTTGGGCAGGTTCTGGGACTGGCGGCGCATGGCTCTGGTGTGACGTTGCGCGTGTCAGACTACGCGCAACTGGCGTTGGAGCCTGAATTTGCGGCGGTTATTGGGAAAGACGTTCCTGCGGGCACGATGCTGGATAAATCATTATTGCTGACGCATGTAGAGCGATTTTCTATGGCGTTTGAAGTATTGGATAGACGCCACGACACGGGCGGGATGCACGCGCCAAGTTTTGTGGCGAACAATGTTTTTAATGCTGGGATTGTTTTATCAGATGCGGCTCTAAACACCAAATCACTGGATGCTGGTGAATACGACGCGAAATTTACTGCGGCGGGTGAAGTGATCATTTCTGGCAAGGGAACTGCGCCTCAAAACCCGCTTGATGCGTGTCTTTTTGTGATCAACCACTTCACATCCCGCGGCGCAGTTGTGAAAGCTGGCGAAGTTATTTTATGCGGCGCACATCACCCGCCGATGGTCATTGGAACAGCGGGAATGTACGGTTTCTCGCTGTTGTCTGGCGAAGCCTTAAGCCTTTCGATTTCGTCCTGATATTTGACGTCATTGATGTCGTGTTCCGTTTTATCCCAGTAAGTCGGGTGCATAAACAGCTCCCATAATGCTTTGTAGGCGGTGAATGCGCTGAGTGGCCAATACAGCAACATCATCGGAACATACGCATACAGCGCCCCCCCCCGCCGCGTGCTTTGACTGCGAATGCGCCAAGCATCAGGAGGAACAATTCAGTTGTGACGAAACATCCAATCAGGATGGTAAACAGGGTTGGGTTAATCATGTCGTACATCAGCAATTTGATCCCAACGGTAAAAAGCCACATCGGGAGGACGATCGGCACAGCCGCGAAGGAAGATACTGTATCGAGCATTTGGATTTGAAAGACGAGAAAACCGCGAAAACCGATTTGTTGGTACAATTTGATCGGGGTGCGCATGTGAATCATCCAAGTGAGTAAAAACCCTTTGAGCCATCGTGATCATTGACCCACCCAAGGCAAAATACGAAAGTTTGCTTCCTCGTAAGTTGCCGCATCGCTCCAGAGGCAGCGATAACCAAGGCGATGTAGGCGTAAACCAAGATCTGCGTCTTCTGTAACGTTTTGGGCGTCCCACCGACCGAGTTTTTCAAGAACGCTGCGTTTGAAAAAGACCGATGTACCACCAAGCGGGATCGGCAGGTTGAAGCGTTCTAAGGCGGGTAAAATGATGAGTAAAAGTATGGAATATTCGATACTAAAGCAACGCGAAATTCAGTTGGTAGCACTATTGAAGTAATCGAGCTGGCACTGCACGCAAGCGACATTTTCGTCATCATTTTCAAAGCGCTGTGCAATGTGGTACAACTGATTTGGCTTGGGTGCGTCTTCGGCATCGTAAACCCCAATGATATCACCATTGCAAAAATCGAGCGCGTAGTTCATCGCGCGTGGCTTGGTTTGCAACGTGTCAGCCGGAACCTCGATTGTTTTCATCCAATAGGGCAATCGACACTTGGCAAGATGGTTTTTTGTGGCCTCATCCGTTTCTTCATAAATTAGGCAAATTTCTAGCATTTCTTTGGGGTAAACGAGCAACGCCATGCGTTTTATAAAGCGATCAACAATGTCTTCTTCACGCAGCAATGGCACGATAATCGACATTTTGGGAAATCTCTTAGGACGTTGATATGCACCTTTATGCGCAGCGTTTTTGCGGCTTGTTACCAACATTGAAGCCTTGAAAATTCCATTGGTGAGCAGAGCGATAAATATCCAACCAAACATCACATTTAGGAACAGGGCGGGGACCAGATAGATCAGGCTAGCGCATATTAACTACAGCGCAAACCCAAGGCGGCGCGGTCCCTTGCCGGTCCAGTTTTGACAGCTGAGTTCTTCGTCCACATATTGATTGGCAGAATTGGATAGCGTGGATCGATGCGTAAGCTTGTGATAACGCGTGATGGCTGTCTTTGGCGCGAGCACAAATTCGAACCGCGCAGAGAAGTCTCTGATATAAGGGAGTATTTCAGGAATGTCTTCGGGGTTGGAAACGGCTACGACCAGAACGTCGTCGATGAATTTCCAAGGAACTAACGAATGGTGCAGGCTAATTGTTGGATTTACGTGGGACGAAATGATCCGACCTGGGCGATCAATCATCAAGTCAACGATGGGCATCCCACTTTGCTCAGATGTGGCGCGTAGGATTACGTCTTCGGTTGCGTATCCAAGCCCTTGTAAAAGATCGCTTAGTTTTGTGTTTTCAAATCGCTGTAAGGTAACCGCTTTGAACATCTCATCAGGAGAGACATCGCCGCGATCAACCAGCACATCTTGCAACGAGGGGGTTTTTCCCCTGAATACGGTTTGCTGTTCTGCAAATGCAGATATATTTTTACTTCGCAAAGCCATAAGTGCCCCAAAAGATTTGGTAACACTGTGATTAGCAATAGTTAACATATGGTTATATTGTATTTGATATTTATCAATAGGTTAACCGAATAAATAGGTTCCGATCATAGCTCCGATTTAGGTTCCACCTTAGCAACCTCAGCCTAGCAACTTTGACTTGGCCGCAGGTAACCGTGAGATACCAATCCACAAAAATATAACTCAACTGGTTGCTAGGATTAGGTCAGCAATCTTGTAGCTGAACTTATGACCGCAGGCACTGCACGTAAGGTCCATGCGTTTGTCAGATACAGCCGATAGCTTTGTGTTCATGGGGTAAGCCTAAGATGTCAGTATGACGTATGCCTTCGCCAGTAAGGCCAAGGCTATAACTGCTCTAAAGACCTTGTTGTCTGTCATGGTATTCTCAGGAACAGTCTGCCAGAGACTTAAGCTGTTTGTTACTTGCATAGTTCAAGTTGAGTGATCCAACCTTCACGTATTGCAAACATGCGGGTTTGATCTGATGATTGCTTAATCAACATAATTCGATTTGTCATTGAGCCGTTCTCCATCCAGTCCCCTCGACAAACTTCATCGTAGAGTGTCGCATCCATATCTCGGACTGGCACTGGGTTGGTGAGTGTGCAACGCTCCTCGCATGT
>JASJIO010000118.1:0-11641 GCA_037625035.1 Amylibacter sp. | reverse complement strand
CATCTGGTTTGCTTTTCAAGGCTTTACGACGAAATTCCAGCGCCTTTTCTTTCTCACCTGCATCAAAATGCGCGTTAGCTGCGTTGTTGAGAACACTGTCGGATTTTGGATCAAGGTGCAGGGTGCGGCGTTGGCAAATTACGGCCATTGCGTAATTCTTGTCTGCACGAAACAACGCCCCAAGATTGGACCACATGGGCGCGTCATTTGGTTTCCGTGCGAGATAGATGCGGTACAGATCACGGGCGGTTTTGGTATCGCCTTTTTTGTGAAGTTTTACGGCGGCGGCGCGCAAATCGGCCGTGGTTTTAAATTGCAACTTTTGGGGGGCTTGGTCTGCCATGTGGGTGGTTCTGTTTCTGCCGATTTTTGAAAGAACCCTAACGGGGATGGCTGCGTTACGCAAACCAGTTGACGCAGCTGGAATTGCAGTTGTTGCATTGTGGTCAACTCGTTAGAACTGCTCCATTCACACGTCAAGGAGGCCCGCAGATGCAGGATCAAAATACATCCGAAACTGGGACTGTCGATTTTGAAGGTGCGGATGGGGCTTATGCGCTGAACAAAGGCGCGACCGAGGCCATCCTGGCTGCGGTTTACGCGCAAGACAAAGTTGCTTTGGTGGCATTGTTGGGCCCACTACACTCTGCCGATATCGCCGATTTGTTGGAGCAGGTTTCAGGCGCGGAACGCACCGAGTTTTTGACCCTTTGGGGCACTGAAATCGACGGCGAAGTTTTGTCTGAGTTGGATGAAAACCTTCGTGGTGAATTGATTGAGGGCATGTCCGTTGAAGTGATGACGGAAGCCTTTAAGGATTTGGAATCAGATGACGTTGTCGATCTGATCGAGGATTTGGAAGAGCCTGAAAAAGTACGTGTTTTAGACGCATTGGATGATGCGGAGCGTGTTGTTGTTGAACAGGCGCTGCAATACCCAGAGGAAACCGCTGGTCGTTTGATGCAGCGTGAATTGGTCACGGCACCGGGGCATTGGTCGGTTGGGGAAATGATCGATTTTCTGCGGGCGGCGACGGATTTGCCTGATCGGTTTTATGATGCAGTGATTGTCGATCCAAAACTGCAACCCATTGGCAAGGTTTGCCTTTCTTCGTTATTGATGAGCCAGCGCGATACCATGTTGGCCAAGATTATGGATGAAAATTTTCAGATAAGTCCAGCCGCGCAAACCCAAGAAGACGTGGCCTATGCGTTTAATCAGTATCACATGGTCTCGGCGCCTGTGGTTGATGATATGGGGCGTTTGATCGGTGTTATCACGATTGATGACGCGATGGATGTGCTTGACGAAGAAGCCGAGGAAGATTTGAAATTGCTGGCGGGTGTGGGTGATGAAAGCCTGACGGATACGGTTTTGGATACGACACGACAGCGGTTTCCGTGGTTGGCTGTAAATTTGGTAACGGCGGTGATTGCATCAATCGTGATCGCGCAGTTTTCGTCCGTTATCCAAGCCATCGTGGCGCTTGCGGTTTTGATGCCGATTGTGGCGTCGATGGGGGGCAATGCTGCGACGCAAACCATGACCGTCGCCGTGCGTGCTTTGGCCACTAAAGATTTGACCTCGGCGAATGCCATGCGGATTATTCGCCGTGAGGTGATGGTTGGTCTGTTGAACGGATTGGTGTTTGCCGTGATCATCGGCATTGTTGGGCTGATCTGGTTTGGATCACCCATGTTGGGCGTGGTTTTGGGGCTGGCGATGGTTGTGAACCTGCTGGTTGCTGGTATGGCAGGTATTTTGATCCCGATCACGCTGACCAAGTTGAATGTTGATCCAGCCCTTGCATCGGGTGCGTTTGTGACAACGGTGACGGATGTTATCGGATTTTTCGCGTTCCTTGGTCTTGCAGCGGTGATGCTGATTTAAGGAATACGGAGCACCTGATCGCGGCTGCCTTTTTTGATCCGTAGGCTGCTTTCGCCGATTGCAGATACTTTCCAGCCGCTAACTTTGTCGCCGTTTTGCACTTTGACATAGCGACCAGAGGATAAGCGGATCAAGGCGCGGCGTTTGTTTGGTGCGCCAAAAATACCTACAAGATTCATGCGGGATTTCTTAAAATGGGATTTTTCTGTCGCGGCGCGGGCGACCGTAGCATTGACGGGCGGCGCTGATTTTACAGTGCCTTTTGCGGATTTAGGCAGTTTCGCCGTCGCGCGGGTTGAACCGCCAGATGTGGACACGCCTGTGCTGCTGTCGCTTTGCACCGACGCGTTTGAGCGTTTGGCTTCGCGGGTGACGCGTTCCACGACACGGGCAAGCGAGCCAGGGCGGGTTTTGGGTTTTGGGCTGACGGCAACGGCGAGCCTTGTGCCACGAATGACAGGGGTTTCAGGCACAGTTTCGAGGTCTTTGGCGATGGCATCTTCTATTACGGATGTTTCTGGTTCGGGCTGAAGGACGCGCAAATTACTGGCGCGCGCACGGGTGCGTTTGCCAGCCAGCGTTGGATCGGCAAGCGCGAGCAGCGTGGTTTGCTGTTCGGGTGTGACGACGCGCAGAATGCTTGGGCGGGTGCGAGCGCGAACACCAGCTAGGGTTGGGTCCGCAAGCGCCAGCAGGGTTGGCGCAGCATCTGTTTGCGTTTCAGCACCATCCGTTGTGAGCGAGGCGAGTTGTGCAGGAGACAGCAATCCTGATGGGCGCGTTCTGGCACGGAAAGGGCGCAGGGCTGGGTTGGAAAAGGCGAGGATTGATGCCTCGTCTTGGATGGTTTGCAACACGGTGTCTTGTGCGATGGCGGCGGCAATTTCATCCGCTGCTTCAGTCGGGTTTTCAATCGCCACTTCTGCAATCGCTGTTTCGACGATTGATGTCAGGTCTGTCGCGGGCTCTGTTGGTTCATCGACAACGCCTGCGATGATTGGGGCAAAACCTGCTGGGCGTAAACGGGCGCGGAACGGGCGCAGCGTGGGATCGCCAGGCGTAGCGATTTGGGCGGCGGCGGTGATTTCAGCGGCGCGATCGGCCAATGTTTCTGGGCGCAAACGGGCGCGATTTCCAGCCAATGCAGGATCGGCGAGGGCAAACAGGTTTGGTTCTTCAACCACTTCTGGTGTGGTTTCTTCTGGCGTAACTTCGACCAAAACCTCGCTCGGTGCGACAACTTGTGGAACAACCAATGTAGAGGGACGCAAACGCGCGCGAAGCGGACGCAAGGCTGGGTCGGCAAAATCCAGAATTGTTGGTTCTGCAATAATTTCGGGTTCGACAGCGGCCACCAATTCGGCAGGTACATTCAGCGTTGCAGGGCGCAGACGCGGGCGGAAACCAGCCAGTAATTTTTGGGGTGGCACAGGGTCGATACGATTGCGTGGTGGGTTCGCAGGACGGCCCGCAAAGATGGTGATGTATTCGGGGCCGGGCGTGCCTTCAATCGTTGGAATCAAAGTGCCAGGCGCGGCGGTGATCGTTGAGGGTGGGCGCACAGGGCGCGCGGCAGGCTGGGTCGTGGCGGAATTTACGCCAGTGTCTGTGGTCAGGCTGCGCGGCAGATTGATCAGCAAGGCAGGGTCAATTGCCTCATTTGGGGCAGTGAGTGCCGCGAGCAGGATCAGCGCGGTTTGTTCGGGGGCATTAAGTGTAGCGATTGTCATATCGCTTTGAATTATTGCAACAATTTCGTCGTTTACCGAAACATTTGGCAAATCGCGGCGGGCTTCGGCGATTTGAAGATCGCTGGTCTTAGCCTGTTTTGAGGAGATCGAGATTTGCGGAACATCCGCCTGCGCAGCTTGAAGGCGCGTGACCTCTGGATCGGAGGCATCCGATGAAAGCTTGATCGCAGCCACCAACATTTCGGGATATTGCGTGGCTTGAGGTGGGGCCAAAACGACAGCAACGCTTGGCAAGGCAGGGGCCACGTCTTGCAGACCGAGTTGCGTGGTGTCCACCAATTGCGGTTCGGGTTCAGGTGTTGGTTCTACGGTTTCAACGACAGCTGTTTGAACTGCGGCGGTAGAAATTGGTTTGGACACATTGGGCGCGGTGGCATATGTATAGCCAAAATATCCAAGCGCCAAACCGACAGAGGCGGCCGCGACCCAAGGCACGTACCAAAGCGGTTTTGCGGCTGGTTTTGCCGCGCTGGTGTAAAAACGCGGTTCGCGGGTGAATTCTTTTTCGGTGTATTGCGTGGTGAAATACAGCGGATCAAAGCCGTTTGACCTTGCGAAGGCTTCGGCCTCGACCAAGGTTTGACGCGCGACGATGCCGACGGGGGCCATGTTGCCAAAGCCCTTTTCACCCAGATCAAAGGCGATTTCGTTCATTTGGTAGGGCGATAATTCGGCGATTTGTTTGTGGGCGTGGCGCACGGCGGCCTCGCCCTCGAACACGCCAACGCGGACTTTGGAGAGTAAAACTTCGCTGCGTGGAATGCGGATTAAGGCGCGACGGGCGCGCCCTGTGCCCTTAGATGAGCCATCGCGCAGGGCCGCGAATTGCGCCGAGAAATCATCGGCAGCCAAGGAAACATTGCCAAGAGCCGTCCATCCGCCACCACTGCTGCGGTGCCAGAGCGCGACGCGCTCGTTCGATAAGTCGAGCGCAAAATTAGGTTTGCTGTCACCCATCATGGTTCATTTACTCTTTACCCTGCTCTGCGGGTACCTGATTCCCTTGCAAATTGCTATGCTATTAGGGGGCTAACTCCCTAAACTAGCAGGTTTTTGCCTGATTTGGAAGCAATCTGGGCGGTTGCAGTTTGAAAGGCTGGTTTGTGCAGGCTACACGAAGGTGGTTAACTTCATTAGATTTGGGGGCTGAAGGGGGCGAAACAAGGGAGATTGGGTGTTTGTGTGTGGCGTGTTAATTTTATTCGGCGCGACCTTTTGGAGGGGCGAGTTGGGAGTTTGTGAATGTCAGCTATTAGCGGTAGTCCTAAGCTGGCGTCCGTGTGTACCCAGATTTCTTCGATGCTGCTTTCGCAGTGTCGAGGTTCACAAGAAACGTGGCCTTTTTTTGGAATATCTGCCAAAGTTCACGCTCGTCCAAAATAGCATCGTTGTGGGTTTCGGTAATGCCTTTCAAACGTTCATTGGCTCAAAAGTCTTGCGCCAAACTACCAACTTTTCGCTCTTATTTTTGGTAAGACAATCATGGCTAGTGTTCTGATTTAACCTTATAAGGATATTATCAAACGCAGAAAAGCCGTGTAGCTGCTGCGAGAAAGGAGTTGCTCCCATGGTAGAGCCAGAAACATTTGCGTTCCTTGCAGACCTCGCACTGAACAATCGCCAAGCTTGGATGAATGAGCACCGCGATGAGCGCGATGACGCCATGCGTAATTTCACCGGCATTGCGATGACGCTGCATGACTATGCCGATCGGTATGATCCGGTCTTTGCTGAGACGCAGATTAAACCCAAGCAATGTTACACCAAGTTTTTCCAAGAACCACGGGATCGCGTTGGGCGCGCTCTTTATCGCACGGGCATTGATGTGTTTGCCAACGCTGGTCGTCCATTAGAAAACTTCGGGTACTACCTCCATATCGAGCCAGGGAACTGTCATGCTGGCGCGGGGTTATTTCAACCATCCAAAGCAGCGCTTGTAAGAATGCGCGCGTGTTTGCTGGATGATCACAAAGATCTGAGCGACATTTTGACCGATCCCGAGTTTAAGGAAACCTTTCCAGAGGGATTGATCACACGAAAGGCATTGAGCGCAGTGCCTGACGGCTTTGATAGTAACGACCCCGCCGCGCCCTACCTGAAAATGCTTGGCTTCGGATGCCGCAAAGATTTGCCTGACGCGCTGCTGCTAGATGATAAAGTGATTGATCTACTGGTCGAGATTTTTCGCCCCGCGCGCCAAATGGTGCGTCACTTCGAGTGATCGTACGTATTGAACTTCGAAAGTAAGTGTAAGGTGCGTCGGGACTGCATCATTTGGTATTCCTCTATAATCACCAACAACGGTGAAAGCCTCCTGCATACTTACAGATATAGTGCATTCGGCCCACGCAGTCGTTTGTCTGAGTTGCGGCAAAAGCCTAGTAGCCACCCCCCGAAAACAGTGTCTTAATGCGGATGTTTGTTCTGACACCCTAAACGGATATTTGTCCCACATTGCCGCCGTTGGCAAAAAAGATATCGGCAGCCAAATTATTTATTGAATTTAAATTGTGATTTACCTCAAAGAAAAAAAAGAGGACCGATTGGTCCTCTTTCTCATGTTGTTTAATCGCAGTTTAGGACGCGGCTTTTGACAGAGCTTGGTCCAGATCGGCGATGATGTCTTCTACGGATTCGATGCCGATGGACAGGCGGACCACGTTGGGGGCGGCGCCTGCGGCCTCTTGTTGTTCAACGGACAGCTGGCGGTGCGTTGTGGAGGCAGGGTGCAGGATCAGGGAGCGTGCATCGCCGAGGTTCGCGACGTGGCTGAAGATTTCCAGGCTGTCGACGAGTTTGATGCAAGCGTCGTAGCCGCCTTTGACTGCGAAAGTGAACAAGGCACCTGCGCCCCGTGGATACAGCTTTTTCGCGCGATCCGCATAGGGTGAGGATTTCAGGCCAGCGTAGGTTACGAAATCAACGCGGGGATCATTTTCGAGCCATTCAGCCACTTTAACTGCGTTTTCAACGTGGCGTTCCATGCGAAGGGAAAGGGTTTCCATGCCGACAAGTGTGTAGTGCGCGCCTTGCGGGTTCATGGTCATGCCTAGGTCACGCAGGCCGATGGCGATACCGTGGAACGTGAAGGCCAATTCGCCGAAGGTTTCGTGGAACTTCATGCCGTGGTAGGCGGGTTCTGGTTGGGACAGGGATGGAAATTTATCGCTGGCGGACCAATTGAAACGACCTGAATCAACCACTGCGCCACCTGTTACGGTGCCAGAGCCTGTGAGGTATTTGGTTGTGGAATGCACCACAAGCGTTGCGCCCATCTCGATCGGGCGGCACAGGAATGGTGTTGCGGCCGTGTTGTCCACGATCAACGGGATGCCAGCAGCGTCGGTAATTTTTGCGAGGGCTGGGATGTCGGTAACGTAACCGCCCGGGTTTGCGATGCTTTCGCAGAAAATGGCTTGGGTGTTTTCATCAATCGCGGCTTTGATCGCGGCTTCGTCGTCGAGGTCTACAAAAGTTGCGGACCAGCCGAAACGTTTGATGGTTTGGCTGAATTGGGTGAGCGTGCCCCCGTACAAACGTGTGGAGGCGACGATGTTTTTACCCGGTGACATGAGGGGAAACAGCGCCATGATTTGGGCTGCGTGTCCAGAGGAACAACAAACTGCGCCAACGCCGCCTTCCAGTGTTGCGATGCGTTCTTGCAGCACAGCGACCGTTGGGTTCGTGAGGCGAGAATAGATAAAGCCGACTTCTTGCAGGTTAAACAGGGCGGCGGCGTGATCGGCATCGCGAAACACGTAGGCGGTTGTTTGGTGGATCGGTGTTTGACGCGCACCTGTTGCAGGATCAGGGCGTGCGCCTGCGTGAATTTGCAAAGTGTCAAAGCCGTAGGCTGGGCGATCTGTCATGGGTCTCTCCGTTGGAATTTGGGTTACTTATGCGGATTGGGGCGTGGTTCACAACCACTTTTGCGCAATGAAGGCCGATCACAGCTTTGAGGAAATGATGCCTGTGTTGAAACCTGCTTTGCGAAGTTCACCAAACAGACGTTGGTGTTCAATTTTTGGGCAGAGGTTTTGGACGACTTGCAGGCCGTGCGCTTGCGCCTTGGCGGTGGCTTCTGCGTGGCGCACGCCGATTTGCATCCAGACGGTTTTTAGGGATGGCATCAAGTGGTTGAGCGCGTCGTCAACGATGGCGGGAACGGCTTCTGGGCGACGGAAGATGTCGATCATATCAACGGGTTCGCCAACAAGGTCGGCAATGTCGCCGCGAAAGGGTTCACCGAACAATTCTTTGCCGACTTGGCCTGGTTTCACGGGGATCATGCGGTAGCTACGCACGTGCAAGTACCGCGCGACGTAGTAGGACGGGCGGATCGGATTTGGAGACACGCCAATGCAGGCGATCGCCTTGGTTTCCGTTAGGATTTTGCGCAGGAGCGTGTGGCTTGGGCGATCTGTCATGACTGACGTATAAAACGGGGTGGGGGCGTCACCAAGAAAAAAGCGCTTGAGTCAAAAGCATCAGGCGCAGGTGTGGAACGAGGGACAGTAGTTTGAAGCAGGTGTTCCTATTAGTCCCAGTTCTGATCTTATACTTAGGGTGTGACTGTCCAAAGTTAAGGGTTTGTAAATTAAATGTGAACGAATCCCAGTTTTAGGCGTGGACCCTAAAAATCGTCCAAAGAGCGTGGCCAGTTGGCGTTTGCTTTGGTGATTTCGCCCGGAATGTCTTGCTGCCAACGCTTCTGGATCGCTTTTGAGAAGTTCAGGTAGAGATTGCCGTCAACGATGCGCCATGCTTCTGGAACGGTTGGGGCAACCGCGCCGCGTGCCATCGCAAAGGCACAGTAGCCGCCGTATTGTGAGGCGTAGGCTTCTGGGTTGGCTTCGAATTTGGCTTTGTTTTCTGCAGTTGAGAACAACCATGTGGAGCCGTTATATTGTAGTTTGTGCTTTTTGGAGCCGGGAACTGGTTTGCCTTTGTCGAACAAGGCAACGGTGTCTGTGCCGTCAATGGCGATTTTGCCTTCGGTGTAAATTGGTCTTGCTTTAGCAAAGGCGGCGGCAGGAGCAATCAATGTTGCAGCTGCGGCAAGAAGGGCGGTGCGTCGTGTAAGGTCATCTGAGATACTCCTGATTTAAGTTGAGAACAGAGGTAGCAGGGATGTTTGAGCGGCGATAGCGGGCCTCGCGCGGTTGTGAGTTTGGGTTACCGTTCGCGTGCGGCTTCGTACAATCCAACCGCGGCTGCGTTTGACACATTGAGCGAGCCGAAATCACCTGCAAAGCGGATTTTTGCAACGATATCACAGGTTTCGCGGGTCAGTTGACGTAAACCCGGACCTTCGGCACCTAGCGCAAGGGCGATTGGCATTGTTGCAGATTTGGCCAGTTCATCCGTGAGATTTGTTTCACCCAAACCATCAAGACCAATAATAAAGTAGCCCATTTCTTTGAGCGTCTTCATCGCGGTCGCAAGATTTTGGATGCGCAAATAGGGTTGGCGTTCCAAAGCGCCAGAGGCGGTTTTGGCCAGCGCACCTGTTTCGGGGGCGGAGTTTCTGTGCGGAGCTATAACCGCGCGCGCGTCGAATACCTCGGCTGAACGCAGGATCGCGCCTACATTGTGGGGGTCTGTGACGCGGTCGAGCAGCAGGACGACAGGATTTGCACCGCGCGGTGCGCAGACTTCGGACAGGCTGCCCCATTCAAGGGGTGATACCTCAAGGACTGCGCCTTGGTGGACGGATTGGGGATCAATCGGAGCCTTAAAAACACGCGGTTCTTGAATTTCAGGGGTCATGCCTGACGTTTTGACGGCGTCTTCAAGTTTGATCGCGGCATTGGGCGTAAGGATCAGGCGAATTTTTTTGCGCGCAGGATTAACAAGGGCGTCGCGCACGGCGTGATGGCCGAACAGCCAAACGGTTAAGGGCTCTGCGCCACGTTTTTCGCGCTCTTTTTCAACAACCCAAGTGGGTTTTTTGCCTTTTTTAACCATTTTTCCGTGCCTTTTTATCGCGCAAACACCGCGCAATCACCATGTAAACCCCATGTCGCAGATGCGCGGGGGTGCTGCAAGGGGGCAGTGATTAAGCAGTGTTTTGAATGCACGTTGATTTTGTGTTGACGAAGGCGAAACAGACGGCTATCCCGCCAACATGTTGGGCGACGGGCTGCAAGGTGCGGCAGGGGACTGTAACTCCCCCGAGGTGACTCACGCCTGGTTCGATTCCAGGGTCGCCCACCATACTTTTAGATAGTTGATATTCTTTGTGTCTCATGGCTGCTACGGCCATGACACTGGTTATCTTCGCGGTCGAGTACGCCAGAAGTATCAGAAGACCCAGGTTTCAAAAACTGGAAAATGTCGTGTGGTAACGTAAGCTGTTGTCTTGGTTCTGGTTTATGCCAAAAAGATGATGATTATTAATGACTTAGAAGAAGTTTTTATAGTGTGTTGAAACGTTTCTTTTTGGAATTTTAACTTATTTCACGTTGCTGCGATGATGCGATATTGGGTGAAATATACCTTGACTATCGAGCAATCCTGTCGCTATTTGGCCGAATGATCATGGTCACAAAAGTACAAAAATATATCAAAATGGCTAGCTTTCTTGCCGTTCTGTGCGCTGTGATTCTGTTCCCACCTGCTTCGGCACATGCTGGAATGGTTCATGGTGAGGCGACGTCTCACCAGACAGAACATTCATCTGGCAACCACGGTTCCGCAGATCATTCTATGGACGTTGAAAATACCCACCATGATGATTTGAACGAAACTTCGGGTTCATATAATCACGACGGTGGAAGCCAATGTTGTTCAGGAATGTGCGTAAGCACTGTTCCTTATGATTTTCATGGTTTTCAAGAAAAAATTGCCAGTGAAAATCACGTTGCACTGCCAGTCTTTGAACTCGCGTCTACGAACCTACTCGGTTTTTTGCGCCCCCCCAACCCTTAATTCGATGAACTAACGCCACTAGGCGTCTTGCCGTTTCACGTTTCTTTGTGAGGCGACCTTCAAAGAATTATTCAGGTTATCAATATGAAAATTTTATACCTCACAGGTTTATTCCCTGTTGTTCTGTGTGCGTGTTCGACTACACCGACACCGCTACCAGATGTCTCTTCGCTTACTTTTGTGGCGCAACCCGTTTCAGTTCCAAAACTGAATACACATCACCATGCAGTCATCCAAGATTTTGAACGCCGTGAACCTACGGACCCAAAGCCTTGGCGCAAACTTAACGACGATCAGGCGCCTGAGAATGGAGATCACTGATGAAACGAAAGCGTAAACTCCTTCTGCTGACATTCCCATTTGTCCTCGCGGCATGTGAGGCGAATGTGCCCGATAAGTACAAAAGCCAAACAGCAGGTTTTTCAAATGTGTCTGACAGCACACGCAAAATCACTGGTAAGGAAACAGTTTGGATTCAGAACCAAGAGCAAGCTCAGGCGCTGAACAAACAAGTACACATGATGGTTCACCGAAAAACCATCACAGCTGACACGGCCGTTCAGATTGCGCTGCTTAACAACAAGGGATTGCAGACCGCGTATGCGGACATCGGGATTTCATCAAGCGAAGTCTGGCAGCAGTCACTGCTTAAGAACCCCGTGGTGTCGATTGGCATTCTTGGGATCAACGCACCTGAGTTAGGAGCCTACCGTGCGATTGAGGGCATGATCGTGGGCAATCTGCTGGATGCGCATACCAGAAAGCAACGTATTGCCTTGGCGGATACTGGTTTCCAAGCGGCACAAATGAGTGCGGTGAACGAGACGCTCAGCCTAGCAGGCGAAACGCGGAGTGCATGGATTAACGCCGTTTCTGCCTTTGAGACTGTTTCTTATCTAAAACAGGCTGCTGCTGCGTCAGATGCATCATCAGAGTTGGCGTCCAAGTTGGGCGGTACGGGAGCATTAGGTAAGGCGGGGCAGGCCAGAGAGCATGCGTTTAATGCAGAACTTGCTGCGCAAACAGCGCGTGCAAGGCTTGATGCAAGAATTGCAAAAGAGAACTTAACG
>JASJIO010000117.1:0-2947 GCA_037625035.1 Amylibacter sp. | reverse complement strand
GGATGGGGTGTCGGCATTGGCGCTGCCATGGCTGGCCAGTCTGATAACCCGCGACCCGATGCTGATTGCCACCGTGGCTTTTGCCACCCGTCTGCCGTGGTTCCTATGCTCAATTCCTGCTCTTGAGCCGTTGTCATCCGTGACTGCCCGCCTTTCCACCCATCGTAGGCGACGGCTTCCCAGTCCTCAGCCAGATAATGCTTGTGACAGCTGCGCACCGTGTCGTCGTCCAGAAACAGAACCTTTGCAATTTGGGGACATGACATCCCATTATCCAGCAGCAAAAGCGCATTCGCGCGCCGCGCAACTCCGTGATCCTCACGCTGGCGCTTCACGCAAGATAGGAGTTCAAGGATATCTGCAGTAGTGAAAAAAATTGACGGATCATAAAAACATCTGAATCGCATTTACTCAGCCCGACAATACAAAAGTCGGATGATCAAGGACTCCAAGTATAAGTAAATAAAAAAAAGCTCGTCTTATCGAGCATTTTGTTGCAAGAACCACGGCCCGAACCGCCGCCAGTCTATGCGGGGTTAACCGGAAAACAGCGGCGCGTATTTCCTGCGGTTACGCTAGATCATTGCTTATGAACTGGACGCGGGCAGCACTGACATGTTCGGAGGCGAGATCGAAGTAGACGAGAGCTATTTTGGCGGCAGGCGCAAAGGTAAACGCGGGCGCGGTGCGGCAGGCAAGATCCCCGTTTTCGCATATTAAAAAGGGGTGGTAAGGTGTAAACGAAGATCATTTCCCATGCAGAATCGGCCACTTTACTGCTGATTATCGAACGCAAAGTTGTGCCAGACAGCATTGTCTATTCCAACTGTTGACGTGGCTACAATGTGCTGGATGTGTAAGGTTTCCATCACTTCCGAATAAACCATTCCAAGCTGTTCGCAGATCGTCACAACCACATCAACGGTATCGAGAGTTTCTGGAACCAAGCCAAGCGTCACATGCGCAAATTCAACGGTGTTACCAAGGCTCAATTCGGGCTATGTTTGAAGGAATGTGAGTGGCGTTTTAACAACAGTGACCCATCAAACCAGTTATTGTAGTTAAGACAATGGGTTAGAATGTATTTGAACTAGTTACCTGGGTCAGCCCCACAAAATAATAAGCTGAATTTTGCCTGTAATTCTCTATTTAAGCTAGGGGAAATTCTTTTCGTAGAGCCGCGATATCTCTTGCTTCGCCGCGTGCAGATTGTTTCCATTTTCCAAAACCACATCACAAGTGGGCCGAATACGTTCCTCTTGGATTATCATGCAAGGCCGCACAATGCGTTCGTAGGAATCAAAATGCTGCGCAATCCAACGCGCCAATTCCTGGACGGAACGCCCCTGTTTGCGATAGGCTTCGACAAAAATCATGGTCTTTCTAGACAATGCAAGGTCCCACGGAACATCAATCCAAACAGCAAAATCAATCAGATCTGCAGTCTCTTCCCAAGCCCGCCCCAAAGGGTTTTCATAGAAAACCGGTCCCTGCCGCCGCAGGTCAAGTAGGGTGTCTCTCAGGCCGGGTGCTTTAACCTCTTCTAACGGAGTGCCCCTTTCGATCCAGTCAAATATCTCAGCGGGTGGTTTTTGCGTAATTTCCTCATAATCATCGTAATTGAGCCTTGCGCCGCCATATATTGCCGTGAGGTGGCGCGAAAAAGTGCTCTTGCCGGCCCCCATCGGACCAGAAAAACAGACCACAGGGCCGCTCATTCAAAATACCCTGTCACAATGTTGAACGTCATGTCCAAATCCACTGTCGTTTCCTCGAATTTAGAGCACCCCAACGATTTTAGGGCCCGTCGGTAAATGTCTGGCGTTCGGTAGAACGGCGCAAACACCAAGTTCGCCACATTTGAAAATTTCAGATTTGTTGCTTCGTAGGGGCCACGCTCGCATATAACAATCCGGCCGGATTCTTTTAGCCTCGCACGCGCAGCAAGCAACAACCTATCAACATGATCATCAGGCCAATCATGCAGGACCGACTTGAACAATACCGCATCAACAGGCTCTGGCACAAACGCAGTCCAATCCGGCTTTCTCACATCACCAACCATGAAGCTCAGGCGTGCATGTGGTGTTTCTTCTCCAATCGCACACACTGCTGGTAAATCCATTATTGTGGCGGTCAATGAAGAAAACTTCGCAAGATAAGCGTGTGCGAAGGCACCAGCGTTCCCTCCAACTTCTAGAACCGAATCTACTCCTGCAAAAGGCAATTCCTCGACAAGGTAAGGCGCTTCGGAGGTCGTCAATGCGCTAAGGTATTTCACCCATTTTCGCGTTTCATATATGGCGGTAGGTCCAGTATTCATCGCTTGATCGTACTGAAACAAAGCGAAAGTATTACTACGCTTCATGAATGCTGGAAGGTCGAAAAGCAAGGTATCAAACTCACTTACAATATCCGCCGCCGCCTTGATAAGAAAAGACAACTTTTGTTCAAGTATCGGCCGCCGATCACTCAGCACTCTTTGAAATTTAGGGCTGAACTCGGGGCCAATCAGCACCCCATGCTCTTGCAGCATCCCCACCAAAATGTTGGTGCTTTTGTTTTCTGTCAAAGCAGCGCCTGACGATACACAATCGATCACGCCAAAACGGAAAGCCGCATCCAATGCCACAGCGCCCAAAAAGTTATTTAGGAAATCATCCTCTGGAGCCGACTGTTTCACGTATTTTTTTTCACCAATTTCTATATGACATACTATGTTAAATTCATCATGATCCACAAAGCGAAAATTCGCAACGATGGGATCATTTGGGTCCGAATGGGATTCGGACCGCAGTAGCGTCTGTGTCCGTCGTCAGGGTTTTTGGCACCAA
Source organism: Amylibacter sp. (assembly GCA_037625035.1). Lineage (GTDB taxonomy): Bacteria > Pseudomonadota > Alphaproteobacteria > Rhodobacterales > Rhodobacteraceae > Amylibacter. The sequence goes on along the minus strand of JASJIO010000117.1, from coordinate 113 downwards.
GAGCTGCGTAAACTAAGAGAGTGTCCGGCTCATCTGGTTGGTTTCATTATGCGGCGTGCTGTCTGTGATGCAAGCGTCGCGCTTCGAGTGTCTTTCGTTTGATCCTTTCTCGT
>JASJIO010000116.1:0-21499 GCA_037625035.1 Amylibacter sp. | reverse complement strand
AACACAGGCACTTCGCCTGCGCCGATGGGGGTTGGATCGCCCCATTCGGGTTCGTTTATGTCCGCGATACCGATGGCGGCAGGATCCCCGACATGCATTGGCGCGCCGTGGGCAAGCGGAAATTTGGTGGAGACTTTGGTGATCAGATCAACCTGATCTTCACGCACGGATCGCATACTGACCACCGTGGCACCGCTGAACCGCCCAGCCGGAACGCAATTAAAGTTGCTTCGAAACATAGGAACGGTGGTGTTGTTTTCGATGTGCCACATGGGGACGCCCGCACGTAGGGCCGCATGTTCAAAGGTGAAGGAACAACCAAGAGCAAAGGCCACGAAATCATCGCGCCAAATCGCTGTCAAATCAGGCACGGTTTCGGAAATCGCGCCGTTGCGATAAACATTGTAAGCAGGCACATCTGTGCGCACATCAATGTCGTGGCCCATTGTCTGCATCATAGGATTGCCCGTGTCGGATACGCCAACCAGTGGGCAGGGTTTGGGATTACGTTGACAGAACCGCATGAAATCGAGCGCGAATTCCGCTGGTATGATGGCAAGGTTTGCTTGGAGGCAACCCGACGCAAATCCTGCCGTATGCCCGTCGTAACTATTGTTGCGAAAATGCGCCCGTGTTTGCGCGCCATTCAATCCGATCAGATCGGAATGCAGGGTCGAAGAATCGGTGTGATGCGTTTCTGTGTTCATGGTCGAAACAAACGAGAAAAGCTTCATAAAAACAAATTGAACTATTTTTTACATATTCATAAAATTAATTTATGCTACATTATCTGTAGCCACTTGTTCGCTAATTTTTGCAGCGGTTTCAATAAGATGGCTTTTGGGGTCTGCCAAATATGATGCGGTAAAGTGCAGAGCACTTGGGGTCCAACCGGGATCAAATTCGTAAATTGTGCCCCGCACCACGTAGTCATTTGCTAGAATTTTAGGCAAAGCGGCGACGCATTGCCCTGTTTCGACCAAACGAAAGCAGGCTGATAGGCTGGAAGAAGGGTACATCAATACGTCCGCGCCAACCCGTTCAAACAAGCTCGATTTCAGTTCGCGATAAGGACGCGTTTGACGTGCATAAGATGCAACGGGGCGGTTGAGTTTTTGCGCCTCTGCCATTTCCAGCGATGCGGGGGCGTACCAGCTCAACTCGAACTCCGGCAGGGCGATGTTGTCTACGGAAAATTCGGACACGGGGCCAAGTAGGATCGCCAAGTCCACTTCACGATCCAACAGAGATTGACGCAAGGCTGTTGAAATATCTACGTTGATTTCAATCGACAGTTTGGGGAATTCTTGGTTTAGGCGTTCAATGAATTGTGGCAACCAGCTTTGTGCGATGGTTTCGGACACACCCAACCGCAAGCGACGTTCTGCCCCTTTTGGGTCCACCACATCGCGCTCAACGAGCTCGGAAAGGTGCAAAAACTGTTCGGCGTAAGTCAATAACAACTCGCCTCGCTTGGTTAAGCTGAGCCCTTTTGCTCCGCGATCAAAAACCTTGGCAGAGACGGAATATTCAAGATTGCGAATGCGCGTTGTGACGGCAGGCTGCGTCAAGTTCAATTGTTCTGCCGCTTTGCCAATTCCACCACAGCGTACAACAGTCACAAAGGTCTCTAATTGTAGAAAGTTGATTTTTGATGCCACACCGAACTCCAAAACAATTGTAACTCACTTGCCGCCATGTGGCTTCAGAATGCAACTGGCTTCTATTATCTGTGGAATGGCCTCACGACTTTGTAAAGGTGCCAACTTACCCCTATCCGGTCCAATTGTTTGTTTACTTCAGCGAGTAGCATTCGTGTCCTAAGTTATTCTGTTACAGCGAAGGTCTACTTTCCGCATTTCGTTATTTTCATCACATATTCAGTTTTATAAAAGCGGACATTGGCGCAAAAAAACCGTTAGGTTGCTTTGTCCACATAACTGCCATTGGCGAAACCTGATCATGAATTCAATGAGTTGGTGGCTATTATGCCCCTAAATACGCCTGCAAAACCTCTGGCGGGTTGTTCAACAACTCAACCGTATCTTTCGGCGCGTGTGCCATTCCGTTTGCAACCAGTACCGTTTGATCGGTGATCCAGAGGGCGTCTTCGGGTTGGTGGGTGACCATGATCAGGGTGGCTTTGGCGGCGTCGACGATTTCGGCGACCAGATCGAGCATTTCGTGTTTAAGCGCGGGGCCGAGTGCAGCGAAGGGTTCATCCAGCAGCAGGATCGGTTTGTCGCGCAGCAGGGCGCGGGCAATGGCGACGCGTTGTTGTTGACCGCCCGACAATTGGGAGGGGCGTTTGGGGCCTTGGCCTTTTAACCCGACGCGGCCGAGTGCGCCCTCGACGATTTGGTGTTCTTGCGCGGATAGGCGCAGGTTTGGGCGGATGCCGAGGCCGATGTTTTGCGCAACTGTTAGGTGCGGAAACAGGTTGTGGTCTTGGAACAGCAGGGTCACGGGGCGTTTGGCGGGAGCGATATCGGTGATGTCCTCGCTGTTCCACAGGATGCGGCCTGCGTCTGGGTCTTTGAACCCAGCCAGCGCGGATAGCAGTGTGGATTTGCCACCGCCCGAGGGGCCGAGGAGAGCGATTTTATGGCCTTCTTCGATCGACAGGTCTGCGGTAAGTGTGAAATCCCCTTGGGAGAGGGCGATGTTATCGAATATGATGGTCAAGGCGAGCTCCGCGATCGAAGGCCCAGAACAGGGCAAGGGATGTGGCAACAAGGAGAAGTGCGGTGCCTGCGGCGGCGTCCATTTTATAGGCGGCCATCAGACGGTACATGGTCAGCGGTAGCGTGGCGAAATCTGGTGGAGCGAACAGGGCGATAACGCCGAGATCACCCATCGAGAGCGCAGCCGACAGGCCAGTTGCAAAGCCGAGGGACCGTTTGATGCGGGGCCAGATTGCAAGGCGGAACAGTGTGAAGCCTGTCATGCCGAGCGATGCGCCGAGGCGACCGTAGTTTTGTTGCGTGCGAGTAAGGGCGGGCAAGATGATGCGCAATGCGAAGGGCAGCGACATGGTGGCATTCACGGCGACGGTGATCGGCAGCGCGAGTTTGAACGGATCAAAGTAGGGGTTGATCAGGATGAACAGGCCTGAGCCGATCACGAAGGGCGAAGCGGCGAGCGCAAGGAAACTGATGGATTCGACAAAAGTGGCAGTGCGTTTTGGCAGCGACGTGATAAGTGCTGCGAGTGCGGTGGCGAGGGTCGTGGCAATTAGCGCGGCGGGGATCGCGATTGTTAGGGAATTGAGGAGGGCCGGCCAGACTTGGTGCGGGAGTGACATTAGAGGGGGCAGGCCGCGCAAGATGACTGAAATCAGCGGCGCGAACAGGAAGAAGGCGACGGCGAGGAGCAGTGTGGCATCGAAAATGCGGGTGTGGCGTTCTGTTCCGTCCCAGCGGCGTGGCGGGTGATCGAGGCCGAGCGCGAAATCGGTGGGGCGGGCAAAGCGGAGCGTGATGAGTGCCGTGACTGTGCAGAGGTAAAACTGGATCATCGCAAGGATCGCAGCCTTCGAGAGGTCGAAATCGAAACGCAGGGCTTGGTAGATTGCGAGCTCGACCGTGGTGGCTTTGGGGCCGCCGCCAAGGGCGAGGGCTACGGCGAAAGATGTGATGCAAAGAAGGAAAATGAGGAGGAATGCGCCAGGGATCGTTGAACGCAGCATTGGGCGCTCTAGCTGGCGGTTCAATTCGGATGTGGAGAGGCCGAGTTGTGCGGAGAGGCGGAAATGTTCGGACGGAATGGCAAGCCAGCCCTGCAGGATCAGGCGGGTGGCGAGCGGCAGGTTAAAGAAGACGTGGGCGAGGACAACGCCTGTGAAGCCGTAGATGTTGAGGGGTTCTGCGCCAATGGATTTGAGGCCGTCAGAGATGAGGCCAGAGCGGCCCCAGATGGAGACAATGCCAAGCACCGCGACGATGGCTGGCAGGATGAACGGTGCGCCCAGTAAGGACACCATGATTTGGCGGCCACGAAATTTACGGCGTGCAAGGGCGCGTGCTGTCGGGACAGCGATGAGGATGGAAATGGTTGCAGAGGCGAGGGCTTGGATCACGGTAAAGCGTATTGCGGCCCAATCAGCGGGGGTGAGGCCGCGTTCAAAGGTGGTGGCAGTTCCGACGGCGATGACCGTTCCGATTGTAAGCACCAGCAACAGGGCGAGGGCGAGGCCGCCTGTTGTAAGTTTGAATAAGGTGATGGGGTTTTGGGCGTTGGTCATTGGAACAGTTGCGTTTCAACAGGGGCTAGGCATTCGCGAGGCCATACCATGCGCGTGCAGAATTCCAAGCTGATCGAAAGTTCAGAGCAGAATGGTTCTGGAATGGGCGGGGCTTGGGTGAAAGTATCTGTCATTGCCTTTGACCGAATGGCCCCGACGCAAAGGTCGGGGCGATGGTGAGTGTGGTGGTTACTTGCTAAGCGCCGTCAGCCATTCGGCCAATGCTTCATCGCGAATATTCTCGGCTTCGATGTCGGATACGATCAAGCTGTCCACCGGCGCGATCAGGGTTTCAAATCCAGCTGGTAATCCTTCGGCAGGGAATTTTGCAGGGTACATCCAGTTGGTTGTCGGGATGATAGATTGGAAATTGTCCGATGTCATGAAGGCCAGAAAGGCGTCGGCCAGTTCTGGCTGATCGGTGGATTTGAGCTTCCCCGCGACTTCGATTTGCATGTAGTGGCCTTCGGAAAAGGACGCGGCGGATTTGGTTTTATCGTTTTCCGCGATGATGTGATAGGCGGGCGATGTTGTGTAGGACAAAACCATGTCTGCCTCGCCCTCTAGGAACATGCCGTAGGCTTCGGACCAGCCTTTGGTGACGGTCAGGATGCGGGGCGAAAGGGCTTCCCAGATTTGATCGGCTTTGTTGGGGTAGACAGTTTTCACCCACATCAAAAGGCCGAGGCCAGGGGTAGAGGATCGGGGGTCTTGGATCACGATTTTCAGGTTGTTGTCTGCTTCGATCAATTCCTGAAAACTGCCGGGGACGTTTTTCAGTTTGGTGTTGTCGTAGACAAAGGCGAAGTAGCCCCAATCGTAGGGCGCAAATGTGTCGTCTGTCCAATCTACGGGTACATCTAGGCCAGATGGTTTTGGCGTTAACGGCGCGAACAATCCAGTGGCGCGCGCGCGCGCGGTGATGTTGGTATCAAGGCCAAGCACGATGTCCGCGTCAGTGCGTGCACCTTCGAGTTGGACGCGCGATAGAAGGGCAGCACCGTCGCCAGCGCCGACGAGTTGCAGATCACATTCGCAAGTTGCCTCGAATGCTTTTTCGACCTGTGGGCCAGGGCCCCAATCGGTGATAAAGCTGTCATAGGTGTAAACGATTAGGACGGGTTTGTCCTGCGCAGTTGCCAGTGTGGCAGTTAGCGCAAGGCCCGTAGCGAGGATGAGGTTTTTCATTGTCATATCCAATTTATGCGTTTTATGAAACGCAGTTGCTACAGACGGGTGGCAGGTTTTGGATGTGTTCCAGACCTTCCCTCCGCCGGTATGATCCGGTTCAGGTTCGACGGGTTATGCAATTGCAATTCTCAGGCTGTTAGGCCCCCCCGAGGTAGGGATTTACGTAGCGGGTTCGGCGTTAGAAGGCAAGGGGTGGTGATTGTGAACTGTGTCATATGTACCATTGACAGCTTGAACATCGTTCATTTGGAGGTTATATTTTGTTTATTCGCTTTACATCATCTGTGCTGGTCGGGTTGCTGACTGTTTCTTCTGCATCAGCAGATTCGCTTTCGCATTCTGGGCAGGCGGTGCATCATTCTGCGCAGGCTGGCAGTCATGCCTCGGTTGCAGCGGAACAGGCGATTGCGTCTGTTATCGCGGTTCCTTTGGTGATTGGTGGCGGCGCGATGCAAATTTCAGGGGCTGCATTGGAATCTGCGGGTGCTGGTTCGGTTCGGGCTGGATTCGAGGTTTTGAATGAAACTGCGCCAAAGCGAAAAGCCAAAAAGACAGTGCGCGCGATTGCTGCGCCGCGATTGGATTAAGCCATGATAAAACAGATTTTTTATGCGGTGGCGCTGGGCGTGGCCTGTTTTGCAGCACCCAATGTTCAGGCCGGAAGCACGGCGGTGGCCAACGCGATTTTGCCCAAGGCGCAAGTCGCGCAGTTTTCGGATCGGGTGCAAAAAATCCTCACATCCAAAGGGGCGAATGTGGCGATAGTTTCGCGCATGGGGCGCGATCCAGCGACGATGCCTGACGGGATCACCTATACCCACGTGGCGTTCTGGGTGTATTCGAATATTGAGCTGGTGGCGGGTCTACGGGGACGGGGTACCGCGTTTACAATCTGTATCAAGACAGCAAAAACAAATCATGCAGTGCGTTGATCCAAGACAGCCCTGCGGATTTTTTCGCGGGCGCACAGTGGTTGGATGCGGGCGTGATTATCCCTGACAAGCGGTTGCAAAAAAAGCTGTTTGCTGTGATCGCCAGCCCGACGTATAAGGCTCTGCACAACAAACGGTATTCGGTGTTGTCCAACCCCAACAGCAACCAGTTTCAGAACTGCACCGAGCATCTGATGGATGTGATGATGGCGGGTCTGTATGGCACGCGGGACAAGTCGCAGATTAAGGCGAATATGGCGGCGCATTTCACCCCTTCGGTGATTAAAGTGAGTGCTGAAAAACGGGTATGGGCGCCTGTATTGAGCCAAGCCTTAACGACGTGGGATTATGGGGAACAAATTCGCACTGCGACGTTCGGATCGATTGTGAAGTTTATGAAACAGCACAAGCTGGCATCCAAAGTTATGCGGATCACGCCAAGCAAAGTGTTGCGGTTTTAAAGCCACGGAAGTGGGCAAATCAAGGCAGACACCGACTTAGTTAATTCCCATTCGAGACAAATTTAAGTCAAATTTATTCGGTATCCCCTTGCTCAAGAGTAAAAGTAATGCGTGAGCGAGGGTACTATTATGACTTTGAACATTGAGCATGAGTTGGACGACGCCGACACGGCGATTGATACAATTGCACCTGTGATTATTTCGCGACCAGTGTGCCCAAAAAGCAAACGGCGTGCGCGTGTTTTGGAACCAGACCAAATCGCTGCATCGCGCGGTGAAACCTATGCTGAACCCGTTGCAGAGCCAGTCGTAAAACCTGTGGTAAGACCTGTTACAGAGCCAAAAATTGTGATGCAGGATCATTCGGAGGAAAGCAGTTCGAAGTTAGGGGATTTGACGGGGGTCGTGTCGTAAATCAAAGGCCGGTTTCAAAAAGATGAGATTGCCGAACAGTTTGACAAGCCATCTGTTTTGGCGAAAGCCAAGGAAAAATGCGGCAAGACGGCAGATGGCGCAGCGGAACACGATCCAGAAATGCCAATGGCCCAAATGGCAAAAGGTGGGTCGCTATTTTCCCGTTTTAATACACCCGTTATGAGCGTGATTGCAGGAATCGTCGTGTCTGGCTTTGGCTTTTTTGTTACCACTGCGGTGATTGCATAAACAACACGTTTGAAAGTGCGCGCAGAGAATATGCTTTTCTGACACGCTGCATTGGATTATCACGCGCATATCTTTGGAGATGCGTGTGATGTCTGTGAACAGCTTTGGCCGATTATTTACTGTGACGACTTGGGGCGAGAGCCACGGGCCTGCGCTGGGGGCGACCGTGGATGGGTGTCCTCCGGGGGTGCCACTGGAGGCGTCGATGATCCAACATTGGTTGGATATGCGCAAACCCGGGCAGAATAAATACACCACGCAGCGGCGCGAAGCCGATGAAGTTGAAATCATGTCTGGCGTGTTTGAAGGCGTGACCACGGGGACGCCGATCCAGCTGATGATCCGCAACACCGATCAGCGCAGCAAAGATTATTCCGAAATTATGGAAAAGTTCCGCCCCGGGCATGCGGATATTACGTACTGGCAGAAATACGGAATTCGCGATTATCGCGGTGGTGGGCGCAGTTCTGCGCGTGAAACTGCGGCGCGTGTTGCGGCAGGTGGCGTGGCGCGTGAAGTGTTGAAGGCGTTGCTACCCCAGTTGGAAATCATTGGCTGCATGGTTCAGATGGGCCCGCACCAGATTGATCGTGATGCATGGGATTGGGACCAAATTTCGCAGAACCCATTTTGGACGCCAGATGCGAAGGCGGCTGTAGATTGGGCCGCGTATTTAGATGAATTGCGCAAGTCGGGCAATTCGGTGGGTGCGGTGATCGAGGTTGTGGCCAAGGGCGCACCTACAGGTTTGGGCGCACCCGTTTATGGCAAGATTGATACGGATATTGCCACCGCGATGATGTCGATTAACGCTGTGAAAGGTGTTGAAATTGGCGCGGGAATGGGTGCTGCATCCCTGACGGGTGAAGACAACGCGGATGAAATTTTCATGGGGAATGATGGGCAACCTGTCTATTCATCGAACCATGCGGGTGGTGTGCTGGGTGGCATTTCGACGGGGCAGGATTTGGTCTGTCGTTTTGCGGTGAAACCAACCTCATCCATTTTGAAGCCGCGTCAGACGATCACGAAATCTGGGCAGGCGGCCGAGATTATTACCAAAGGGCGGCATGATCCGTGCGTTGGGATTCGCGCCGTGCCTGTGGGCGAAGCGATGATGGCCTGTGTGATCCTAGATCACGTGTTGCTGCATCGTGGGCAGATTGGTGAGAATCAAGGCAAGATTGGGTAGACCAAAACATCAGTATTTTTAGACAACAAAGGCTCAGGGGAAGCCTCTGAGCCTTTGTTGTTTTAGGTGTCGCTTTCGGTGGTGTCTTTTGCTTCTGTCGCGAGCATGGCGTCCAAAGTGGTGTTCATCAGGGCTTCGATTGCTAGCCTGTTGGGGTCTGCGACGATGCGGCCTAGTTCTTCTTCGCCTTTGAGAACGATCAACGTGGAGCGGCGCGGGATTTGGCGTGATGTTGAGACTTCGTGACGACGGTATTCGTCAAAATTTATGCGGATGAAGGTGATGTTTTCGCTGTAGGCTGGGTTTTCCCCGATAAGCGCACCGATTTAGCGTTTTGTGCAGCGCAGGTCGTACACCAATCGGTTGTGTAACTTACCAAAAGGGTTTCACCTGCTGCGAGGCGTTCAGCGATATGGCCCGGGACGTAATCTAGGTGCGTGGCTTCATCTGCGAAGGCTGGTAGCGCGGTTAGGCTGATGAGGTCGACGAGGAATGTTCTGCGGATCATTGGGATTTCCTTTTAGTAAGTTACAGAGAGGATTTGCATCCATTCGGGCATGATTTGAGGGGCGTAATATTCCAGCACGTGGTGGAATTTTGTGAGGATCATGACACCGACAGCGATGAAAACGACGCTGAGGATGGGTTTGGATTTGGTTGCGATTTTGCGCAAGGAATCTTGGTGCGAACGGATTGCCTCGGGGGTGCCGTAGGCGAGGATTAGGATGATTGTGGCAACCCCGATCGCGAGGGCTGTCATGATGCCTGTAACGCGTAGTAGGCTTTCGCCTTGGGAGGCGAGCGCGATTGCGCCGCCAAGCGTGGGGCCGATGCAGGGGGACCAAACTGCGCCCAGCAGAACGCCGCGAGGAGTTGGGGTGCGGGGCCAGATGTAGGGAGATCGGACATGCCTGTGTCGGCGCGTGCGGCGAAACCTGCGGTGGCTATTTCGAACCGTGCGGCGAGTGGCGGTGTTAGCAGGATGACGCCAAACGTGATCATCAGAACCGCGCCGATGTTGCCAAGCCGGGTTTCATCAAGGCCGATGGTATGGCCGAGCGTGGCGACAAACAGGCCGAGCGCGACGAAAGATATGCCCATGCCAGCGGCGAGGTAAAGTGGGCCGCGTTTATCGGAGCTGGCGGCAGAGGCCAGCACGATGGGCAGGACGCAGGGGTTAATCAGCGTCAGAAGGCCTGCGAGATATGCGAAGAACAGTTCAATCATTTGGATGGTTTGTCACAGGCGGCGTGCTGTTTCAGCACAGCGGTGATCACAAATGCGTCAGGATTTCTGGCGCGAGACTTGGACGGCGAAGATGCCAGCCATGACGATGAGCACGCCGATGACGTCCGTGCGGGTGAGTTGCTCGCCGAGGATTGCAGCTGCGATGGCGACGCCGAAGAACGGGTTGAGGAAGTGGAAGGTGGAGGCGCGTGTAGCGCCGATGCGTTCGACAAGCAGGAACCAGATGATTGTGGCGATAATGCCGGGCATGAGGACGGTGTAGGAGAAGGCGGCGAGTAGGATGCCGGTCCATGTGAAGGTTGGGGTTTCTAGGAGCAGGGCGGGGATGAGGACGACGATACTGCCCACCAGCATTTGCAGGCCGACGACCATGAGGACGTTGCCTTTGGCGGATGTGGAGCGGACGGTTAGCGCGGCGATGGCAAGGGCGGTGACACCGACGAGGCAGAGCAGAATGCCGATCACATCAATGCCGCTCGACATGCGTGCGCCCATTATGAGAGCGACGCCTGCGAAACCTGCGATGAGGCCGAGCCAGCCGAGTTTGCCAAGACGTTCGCCCAAGAAAAGCGCGGAGGCGAGGCCAACGATAAGGGGCATGGTGGAGGCGATGATGGAGGCGAGCGAAGCCTCGATCCGAGTCATGGCCATGAAGAACAGGCCGAGGTAGAGCGCGTTTTGGCAGATGCCAAAGATGATCACGGCGCGCCAGTTTTTGCGGTCTAGGCGGATGCGTTGGCCAAGGCCGTAGGCGATTGTGATGGCGATGATGCCAGCGACTGCGAAACGCAGAGAGGAGATGGTGAGCGGGGGTGCTTGTAGGACGATAATGCGGGCGGATGTAAATGCGCTCGACCAGATGAGGGCGAAAAATAGGCCCATGAGGATGGCGCGGAAATCCATGTTTAGTCCTTTGCGAAGTCTCGGGGGTATGACTGACAGAGGAATTGTGGATTGGAAAGGTATCGGGTACTAATTTCTGAACAGAATTGGAGCGGCCATGACCCAGAAATCTACGCATTTTAGCCACGCAATTTCACGCAAACCGAGCCAATCCATTGTGGACGGATTGCGGGCGGTGGATGTGGGCGCGCCTGATTTCGCGACCTTGATGGTGCATCACGGCGATTACGTGGCGGCGCTGCGATCCACGGGGGCGGAGGTGACGGTGTTGCCCGCGATGGAAGAGTTCCCAGATGCGGTGTTTGTGGAGGATGCAGCGCTGTGTTTGCGGGAGTTGGCGATTATCATGCGCCCCGGTGCGCCGAGCCGTTTGGGCGAAGCAAACGCGATGAAGCCGACGTTGGAAGCGATGTATTCGAACTTGGCGCAGATCAACGGGCCGGGGTTCATTGAAGGCGGTGATATTTTGGTCAGTGAGCACGAGATTTTAGTCGGGTTATCGGATCGCACGACGCAAGAGGGCGTGGATGAATTGGCGGAGATTGTTGCGCCGTTTGGGTATGGCGTGCGGGTTGTTCAAACACCGCATGGGGTGCTGCATTTGAAGACGGATTGTTCGTTGTTGGACGGGAATACGATCCTGTCGACGCCCCTGCTGGACGCGTCTGGATGTTTTGACGGGTACACGGTTATTCACACGGCTGAGGGCGAAAGTGCCTGTGCAAATTCCATTCGTTACAACGATTTGGTTTTGATGCCGACAGGGTTTCCAGAAACCAAAGCGCGGGTCGAGGCGGCTGGGTTTGTGGTGAAAAATATCGGCAATACCGAGGCGGCCAAGGTGGATGGCGGATTGTCGTGTATGTCTTTGCGGTTTTCACCTTCTTAGGCAGGCATTCGCATTTCGCGAAATGATGCGCAATCAGTGCCAGCGCCGTCGATGCAGATTGTTTCGCATTTTTGAACGAGGGATTTTAGGGACTTTTCCACGGCCTTTAATTCCCTGACCTTGGCCCTGATTTCGACCATGCGTTCGGCAGCGAGGTCGCGTGAATGACTACATCCGCGCGATGTGCTGTTGGAGAGGGCGACAAGATCGCGGGTTTGTTCGATCGAAAAGCCGAAATCACGGCAGTGGCGGATGAAGGTTAGGTTTTCAAAATCGCTGGCGGTGTAACGGCGTTGATCGCTGGCGTTTCGATTGGTGGGTGGCAGGAGCGCGATTTTTTCATAATAGCGGATGGTCGGGGCGGAGACATCGCAGGTTTTGGCGAGTGTTCCGATGGTCATGGAATTGGTTGAAACGTGCATTCGAAAGAAACCTCTTGCCCCTTAAAGTTACTTTAACCCGAACACGGTTTGGGAACGAAGTAAAAGTTGAGGATTAGGTCTATGCGTTTTAGTAAAAAATCGGTGTTGGTCGGGTTGGGTTTGGTCGCGGCCTGTAGTGTGTGTTTGGTGCCACTGGCCGTGCCCGCGATTGTTGCGCTGGGCGGGTTTGGGCTGTTGGGCGCGGGGTATGCGGCCGTGGGCGTTTTGTGGTTTTGACGCCACCACAAAAGTTGTGAGTGTTGCTGAGGATTAGGCCAGCGTTTCCTTGAGGGAATCTGCGACCGCGCGGTGGGCGTTTTCTGCGTCATCCACAAGGCCGAGGTAGCTGAAAAAGCCGTGGGTCATTCCTGCGTACTGGATGATTTTCGTTGAGACGCCTGCAGATTTTAACTGGGCCTCGTAGGCGGTGCCTTCGTCGCGCAGGATGTCGCATTCAGCGATAATGAACAACGCGGGGGCTAGGCCTTTGTGCGAGGTGGCGTTTTTTGGGGTGGCGCGCCAATCGTCGTGTTGTGCAGCGTCTGGCAAGTAGCGGTCCATTAACCATTTCACGCCAGCAGTTTCAAGCACGCCGTAACCTTCGCCGTATTTTTCATAAGACGGTGTGCCGCCGCGATAATCAACGACGGGGTAGATGAGGATTTGGGCGGCGAGGGGGATTTCTGCGTCGCGGGCCATGAGCGCGACCACGGCGGCGAGGTTGCCCCCTGCGCTGTCGCCGCAAACGGTAATTTTGGCGGGGTCGATGTTAAGCGCAGCTGCGTTTGTGAGGGCCCAGCGTGTGGCATCAAAGCAATCATCGACGGCGGCGGGGAATGGGGATTCTGGGGCCATGCGGTAATCAACAGAGATCACGGTTGCGCCTGTTGTGTTCGCGAGAAAACGCGTGACTGTGTCGTAGCTGTCTAGGCTGCCAAGGACGTGACCGCCGCCGTGAAAGAACACGATTGCGGGGGTGTTTTGCGCCGCGGTGGGATGAAAAATGCGCAGCGGGACGTGGCCGTATCCTGCACCAGTGGAGGTGTTTGTGACCTGTGCCACGGCAGGGGCTGGATAGGTTTCAAGCCGTTTTAGTGCGGTTTGATCGACAAGGGAACGGGCGGCGTGGACTGTCATGTCTTGGATTTTAGGGACGCCAAGTGCGGCCATGATATCGATGATCGCTTGGATTTGGGGGTGTACGTCTTTTGGCATGATGTGTCCTGTAGTAGTGGGGTGGCGTGACCGCCCAGAGAATCACGGTGCGCGCGTCGCTGGAGTTATGATAGCGGTGCGGGGCCGTAGATGGGAACTGGAAAGCATCGCCTTGGCGTAGCGTTAATGTGGTGAGGGTGAGTTCGCCTTCAGTTACAAAGCCGCCTTCTTCGCCTTTGTGGGCGTAAAGATCCGGGCCAGAGCTGGCGCCAGGATTAAAGGTGGTGAGGATCATTTCAAGTTGGCCCGACAGGTTGGGCGACAGCAGTTCATCGCGCACGCCTGATGCGTAACGCAAGGTGCGCCATGCCGATGCGCGGGTTGCGATATCGGTTTCGGGATTTTGGGGCGTGTTTGGATCGGGGGAAAACCAGTTGATGCCAACGCCAAGGGCAGCGCTGATGACGTTGAGCGCGCTGACGGAGGGCGTTGCGTCTTAGCGTTCTAGCTGGCTGAGGTACCCGATGGACAGATCGGTCGCGGTGGCGAGGTCTTTCAACGTCATTCCCTTTGCCTCGCGCAATTCACGCATACGGGTGCCGATAATCGGTTGGGTTTCACGAGACATGGCTTGGCTCATCATAATTTTAGTTACATTTTTATGATGATATAAGAAATGACCCATCAAAATTCAGATTAACGATGAATGTGACGGGGTTCAAGCCGAGGGATTGTGCAGATGTATCGCAGTAATTTCTTTCGTGCCTACAGGTTTTGGCATTGGGGCGAAGGGTTTCAGATGGTTCTTTTCACGTGGTACATGACGTTTCACGCGCAACTGTCCGCGACGGAAATCGGGTTTTATCAGGCATTGGTGCTGTCACCGTTTCAGGTGTTCACGCTGATTGGCGGGGCACTGACGGATCGCATTGGCGCGGGGCTGAGTTATGGGGTTTCGACGTTGTTGTTTGCGGGAATTTTGATCAGCTACGGAATACTGGATCAAGCGTTTGGATTCATGCCGCAATTTTTCTTTGCCTATTGCGTGGCGGCTGGGCTGGTGAGCGCGGTGTCCAATCCTCCGCCCGTGCAACGCAATGCGTTGTTGGCGGCGAGCGCGCATAATGTGGCAAAGCTAGTGGGAACGCTGACGGGGTTGTTGATCCCGTTTCTGATGGCAATTGGTGGATTTGTGGTGAATGGATTGCTGATGGCGTTGAGCGTTTTATTTTTGCGATTGCATCAACGCCAAGCGCCACGATTTGTGCGCCCCGTTGCATCGATCCGTGGCGGGGTTGGCGATGTGATTTCCCATTTTTGCGCCATGCCAGAGAGTTTTGATATCTGGTTGGCGAGCGTGATGCTGGGGCTGTTTATGGTGCCGACCGGGTATATTCTGTGGCTGCTGGTTTTGCGCAAACGATTTCCAGAATATGGCGACATGATTGCGCTGGTAAATATCTCGAGTTGGATTGGCGCGATCACCGTGACGGTGGTGGCCGAACGCTTGTCTGATCGGATCAGGTTCCCTGGGCGTTGGGCGCTGGGGATTTGGCGTTGATGATGGTTGGATCGTTCTGGTTGCTGTGCGCAACGGTGATGGTTTTTGGGTCGGTCAAGCTGGGCAAAGCACTGGTGTACGGGCGGTATTTAGCAAACAGCCCCGATGGGCGGCGCGGTGTGTTGATCGCGCTGGATCAAACTGCGTTTTGGGGGTTGGCGACATTGGGCACATTTGTGATGGGCGTGTTGGTGGACGCGATTGGTTTAAACGTGACAATCAGCGGTGATGCGGCCCGCGTGATGGCGTTTGTTTTGATGCTAACGCTGCGTGGAAATCTGATGCGGATAACAGTGCAATAAAAAAGGCCACCCCATCGGGACGGCCTTAGTAATTTGAAGTAAAGAACGCTTAAGCGTTGATCACGTCTTTCAGTGCTTTTGCGATAGTCACTTTTGCAACGCGGTCTGCGTCTTTGTGCATTTGCTCGCCTGTGGCTGGGTTACGAACCATACGCTCTGGACGGGCGCGGCAAGCGAATTTGCCAAGACCAGGAAGCGTAACTGCGCCGCCTGCTGCAACTTCTTGCGTGATGATTGCTGTCAGAGCTGCCAAGTTGGCGTCTGCTGTTTTTTTGTCTGAACCAGTTGCTTCTGCGAGTGCTGCAACGAGTTGTGTTTTTGTCATAGGTTTCTGAGTCAAGTGACTGCTCCTTGTTGTGTTCTTTGACATGCTCATTTTGAGCCCCTTGGTGGGTGTCCTGAGTTATTTAACAAGATATTGTGCTGCAACACAACGAATTTGAGGTCACAAAAGTGCAAAAAATCTATGTTTTTATAGGATTTTAGGGGTTGATTGCTAATTTTTTTATTTGATGTCCACAATTTTACAGGCATAGGCACGTTAAGCCTCGCAAAACGCTAGGTTGCATTTGCACCGCTCAAGGCGCCGATTGGGATGATTTTCCTACAAAAATGCTGTTTCATCAAAGCTGCGAAGTTTACGAGAATGCAATCGCTCGAGTGGCATATCGCGCAGAGATTCCATCGCCTTTATCCCGATTTGCAGGTGGCTGGCGACCTGTGTGCTGTAAAACTCAGAGGCCATGCCCGGCAGTTTTAGTTCGCCGTGCAGGGGTTTGTCGGACACGCACAAAAGGGTGCCGTAGGGAACGCGGAAGCGAAAGCCGTTGGCGGCGATTGTCGCGCTTTCCATATCAAGGGCGATGGCGCGTGATTGCGAAAGGCGTTGCACGGGGCCAGATTGTTCGCGCAATTCCCAGTTGCGGTTATCAACCGATGCGACAGTGCCTGTGCGCATGACCTGTTTAAGGGCGTACCCTTCGAGTTTGGTAACCTCGGCCACGGCATTTTCAAGTGCAATCTGGATTTCCGCAAGGGCTGGGACAGGAACCCAAAGCGGGAGGTCGTTGTCGAGCACGGAATCTTCGCGAACGTAGGCGTGAGCGAGGACGTAATCGCCAAGGGATTGCGAGTTGCGAAGGCCTGCGCAGTGGCCGAGCATCAGCCATGCGTGGGGGCGTAAAACGGCGATGTGATCCGTGGCGGTTTTGGCGTTGGAGGGGCCGACGCCGATGTTGACAAGCGTGATGCCAGACCCGTCTGCACGACACAGGTGGTAGGTTGGCATTTGGGGTTGTTTTACGGCCTCGGTTATTTCGGGGTTTTGTGGTGTCGCGATGCAATTTCCTGATGCCACGAATGATGTGTAACCGCTGGCAGGATCCGCGAGCGCTTGTTTGGCGAAGGAGACAAATTCATCCATGTAAAACGCGTAGTTTGTGAACAGAATGTGGTTCTGGAAATGCGCAGGATCGGTCGCTGTGTAATGCGCAAGACGAGCAAGTGAGTAATCGACGCGCTGTGCGGTGAATGGGGCCAAGGGGCGGAATCCATTGGGGCCGATTTCGGCATCGCCATTTGTAATGTCATCGTTGGTGGTTTTCAGGTCTGGCACGTCAAAGATATCGCGCAACGGGCTGGCATCGGCGCGGTTTTCGCCTTCGGCCAAGCGCAGTTCATCGGTGAGTGCGAAATGTAGCGGGATTGGTGTGTCCGATACACTGACGGTGACGGGTACTTGGTGGTTTTCCAGCAGAAGCCCAATTTGTTGCAGCAAGTAATGGCGGAACAATTTGGGCCGCGTGAGGGTGGTTGTGTAGGTGCCCGGTGCGCCGACGTGCCCAAAGGACAGGCGTGTGTCTACTTTGGTGAAGGTGGACGTGGTGATCGACAGTTTTGGGTAACAGGCGCGGTAGTGGCCTTCGGGTGATTTGCCCGCGTGATAATCCGCGAAGTGGCCGCAGAGGAAATTGGTTGCGGTATCGTAAAGAGCCTCGATTGCATCAACGGCGTCGGCCGCGTTGGTAAAGCTGACGGGGGACTGTAAGGGAGATTCGATCAGGTTTGTGTAAATCGGTTCTAGTTTATTCATTGCGTGCTCGATTCTTATTGTTTTTATCTGTTTAGGTTTCCACAAAAAGCGGTGTCATTTCGAATTTTGTCACGTCCACAAGGCCAAGGTCGGAAATCCGCAGTTCGGGGATCACGACGAGGGCCAGCAAGGAGTGTTGCATGTAGGCGTTGTTGAGCGTGCAGCCACATTCGGCCATTGCTGCAACCATTTTATCGGCGGATTTGGCAACATCTGGTGCGGGTTTGTCGGACATGAGGCCCGCGATGGGGAGTTCGACCATTGCGAGTTCGACACCGTCTTTGAAAACGCAGATGCCGCCGCCCACTTCGCCGAGGCGGTTTGCGGCAAGGGCCATGTTTTTGTGGCTGGTGCCGACGACGATCATGTGGTGGCTGTCGTGCGCCACTGTCGATGCCATCGCCATGTCGCCCGTGTAGTTGAAGCCAGAGACAAAACCATTGGTAACATCGCCCGTGGCGCGGTGGCGTTCAACAAGTGCGATTTGGCAAACGTCTTGGCTTTCATCGCCGTTCACGAGGCCGTCAGTGACGTTGAGTTTTGCTGTGAGGGCTTTGGTTGGGGCTTGGTTTTCGACAACGCCGATTACGCGGGCGGTGGCAGTGTTTGCGCCTGTCGGGGCGTTGATTGCGAAATCTGCGGCGGTGAGGTGTTTGCCGAGGTTTACTGTGCCACGGGTGTTTTCGGGCCAGTTGTAGGCGGTTGGATCGACCGTGCCAGTGCCGTTTTGGGCGATGGTTTTGCTCCGTGCGATGACGTGTTCGATTGGCAGGGTTTTGAGGTCGGAAGATAGGATAACATCGGCGCGACGGCCCGGTGTGATGGAGCCGATTTCGCGTTCAAGTCCGAAGTGAGTGGCGGTGTTGATCGTGGCCATTTGTAGGGCGATCAACGGGTCGCAACCGCAGGCAATGGCGTGGCGCACGACGCGGTTCATGTGGCCGTCGTTGATGAGTGTTCCCGAATGGCTGTCGTCTGTGCACAAGATAAAGTTACGCGGATCAAGACCGCGTTCGGTGACGGCGGTAATTTGGGTTTCGACATCATACCACGCCGAACCGAGGCGCATCATCGAGCGCATGCCTTGGCGTACGCGCGCGATGGCGTCTGCTTCGCATGTGCCCTCATGATCGTCAGCGGGGCCGCCGGCCGCGTAGGCGTGGAAATTGGGGCCAAGATCAGGCGAGGCGTAGTGACCGCCGACGGTTTTATTGGCTATTTGTGTGGCGGCGATTTCAGCGAGCATTTTGGGATCGCCGTTCACGACACCCGGAAAATTCATCATTTCGCCAAGGCCGATGATGTTGGGCCAAGTCATCGCCTCGGTCACGTCATCGGGGCCAAGTTCGGTGCCTGTGGTTTCCAATCCTGGTGCAGAGGGGGCGCAGGAGGGCATTTGCACGAAGACGTTGATAGGCTGTGCGAGGGCTTCGTCGTGCATGTGTTTGACGCCCGCCATGCCCAGCACGTTTGCGACTTCGTGGGGATCGACGAACATGGTGGTGGTGCCGTGGGGAATGACAGCCTGTGTGAAACGGGAGACGGTGAGCATGCCAGATTCGATGTGCATGTGACCGTCGCACAAGCCCGGAACGATGTAGCGGCCTTCGGCGTGGATGATTTCTGTGTCATCGCCGATGCAGTGCGATGCGTCTGGTCCGCAATAGGCAAAGCGGCCTTCACGGATGGCGATATCGTGGTTTTTCAGGGTTTCGCGGGTGTGGACGTTGACCCAAGTGCCGCCCTTGATCACTAGATCAGCGGGTTCACGCCCTGCAGCGGTTGCAACAAGTTTAGATGCGGAGGCGGGCCATGTGGGAAGGTCTGTGTACATGGCCTAGTGTTTCACCACCGATGGAGGTGTTCAAGAGAAAACTGACCAGATGGTTAGGTTTGAGCTGGAAATGGTTGTTTGGGGGCGTTGCCCCCGCGCTGTGCGCTCCCCCAAAGTATTTTGGCGAAAAAGAGATTTAGGGGCGTTCGATTGCGACTGCTGTTGCTTCGCCGCCGCCGATGCAGATGGCGGCGATACCGCGTTTTTTGTCGGTGGTTTCGAGCGCGTTTAGAAGTGTGACAAGGATGCGAGCGCCAGAGGCACCGATGGGGTGGCCAAGGGCGCAAGCGCCGCCGCGAATGTTGAGTTTTTCAGTTGGGATATTGAGGTCGCGCGCGAAGGCCATTGGGACGACAGCGAAGGCTTCGTTTACTTCCCACAGGTCCACATCGTCGGTGGACCAGCCGAGTTTATCCATCAGTTTTTGTGCAGCTTGGATCGGGGCGGTGGTGAACAGGCCCGGTTCTTGGGCGTGGCTGGCGTGGCCAAGGATGCGCGCACGGACGGGCAGGTTTTTGGCCTCGACGGCGGATTGGGTTGCGAGGACGAGGGCGGCTGCGCCATCCGAGATGGAAGAGGAGTTTGCAGCGGTAACTGTCCCGCCATCGCGGAAAGCCGGTTTCAGGTTCGGGATTTTTTCGGGGCGGGCGTTTTGGGGTTGTTCGTCTGCGGAAATCGTCACGTCGCCTTTGCGAGTTTTCAATGTGACGGGGGCGATTTCGTTGGACAGAACGCCTGTTTCGCCTGCGTTGAGCGCGCGCGAAAGGGATTGCAGGGCGTAGTCGTCTTGGGATTGGCGGGTGAACTGGTATTTTTCGGCGCAATCTTCGGCGAATGTGCCCATCAGGCGGCCTTTGTCGTAGGCGTCTTCTAATCCGTCAAAGAACATGTGGTCTTTGACCTCGGTGTGGCCAAGGCGTGCGCCTGTCCGCATTTTAGGGAGGATGTAGGGCGAGAGGGACATGCTTTCCATGCCGCCAGCGACCATGATTTTTGCGTTGCCAAGCGCCAGCTGATCGTGGGCCATCATGACGGTTTTCATGCCAGAGCCGCACATTTTATTCACGGTGGTAGCGGGAACGTCGATGCCAAGGCCAGCGGCGAACCCTGCTTGGCGCGCGGGAGCTTGGCCCAAACCTGCTGGGAGGACGCAGCCCATGAGGAGTTCGTCGACATCGGATGGGGATACGGTTGCGCCAGCAAGAGCTGCTTTGATAGCGACGCCGCCAAGTTGTGGTGCGGGGACATCAGACAGAGCGCCGCCAAGGCCTCCCATTGGGGTTCGTGCTGCACCAACGATTGAAATTGTCATGGTCTGGCTCCTGTCTGGTTTCAACGATGAATTTAGGAAGACATTGCCGGCTTGGCAATCGCTACAATTGTATCAAATTGTTTCGGTTTGGTGTGGGCTGAAAATGATTTAGTAGGAGTTTTGTGGAAAATTGGGGAAAAGAGAAACGGGGTACCTGTTTCGGATGTGAAGTGATTTGAAAGGGTAGCAAATGGAAATCGAAACTAAGGTCGTTGATGGCATTACCGTGGCAAAGCTGTGTGACACGCGGTTGGATGCGGCACAGGCTGTTCGATTAAAAGAGCGATTGCGGGAAATTTCCAAAGGCGGCGCAAGTCACATCGTGTTGGATATGACGGATATCGCGTTCATGAACAGTTCTGGGCTAGGGGCCGTGGTAACGGTGATGAAACAAATGGGGCGCGAAAAAACACTGGAATTGGCATCGCTTACGGGCGCGGTTGCAAAGGTGTTTACGTTGACGCGTATGGATAAGGTTTTTGCGATCTACACCAACGTCGACGACGCATTGAGCAAAGGGATGAAGGCAGCGGGATGACCAAAAAACAGACGACCGACAAACCGAAGACAGGGATACGGACAACGAATTCTAAGGAGTTATGACTGCAAGTTGCCATCCACAGTATACAAGAAGAAGTGTCGAATGTTGTTTCCAAGATCAGTGATTGGCTGAACATCCACTGTGTTGATTCTGATACAGTTGGGGAACTGGAATTGGTGTTGGCAGAGGTCCTCAATAACGTGGTTGAGCTTGCCTATCTTTATGCCGAAGACGGTGACGAACGCGCAGTTGCCGACGCGGTTGAAAGTGTATCGCCGACCCGGTTCGGTAGGGCGCACAAACCTGCCTGAAATTACCTTTCCCCCTTATGGCGCGCGCCTAATTTTGTTCGGCGAGGACAGTTTGGTTGTCAAAGTAGATGGGGGTGTCGCGCCGTTTTCGTGGCTTGCAAATGGCGTTCCTGTTGTGGTCGAAAGTTTTGAGCTACAAGCGGATGTGGATATCCCAGGTCCAGGTTTTTATCGATTTCGGTGATTGATGCGACTGGATATTCGCAAGCTGTGCGTGTGATTATTGATTAGTTTAGCCGACGCGACA
>JASJIO010000115.1:0-10592 GCA_037625035.1 Amylibacter sp. | reverse complement strand
TTCTAGAAACTCGTGCTGTCCACGTCCAGTCCTTGTTCCCTCCAGCTCCTAGCATCTCGCTGCTTGCCTTCGGTAAAAAGGTGTTTAGGGCGAGTCCCACATCCCCGCAACCCCTTTTTTTCAGAAAATGCAGTTTTCTTTGAATAAAACCTAAAAACCGTATGTTTTTAACGGGTTACGTATTTTTAATTCGCAAAACACGTTAAAGCTTTACGAAAATTGCGCAGCCAAAATGGCCCCGAATGACGTATCGGACTGTTATCCTCTGGGTCAGTCTCAATAACTTATAATTTTCCCCGAGGGCACCCCGCAATTAACCAGAATCAAGCTTCGACTCGCAATAAATGAATCGCGACACGCCCAAACATCGCCCGATTCCGACCCCGAGTTGTGCCACACCCCTAGGAATTCCGTTGAGCCAACTCAATCCCGCAGATTTCGGCTCCTATCGACGGTCCATTTCGATTTTTCACCGTCTGAGCGACGAAACTCACGTTTTGAGCCGCGTGACTCCTATCTAAACTCGGAAAGTGGAAACTATGAACCTGCTCAAGCATCTTCGTTCACCTATTAGGCCTACATCGCCAAAACCGCTGTTGTGTGTGCACACGCCGAAATGCGGTGGGAAATTTGTAGAACGCGCATTTCGGCAGCAGATCAAGAATAGTATCTCGCTTCGCCATCCTGATCTTCAGGGGCATCTATTCTGGTCCGAATACAAAAAGCGGCTCGACCAGCTGAACACCCCGATCCAAGATTTCCTGACCTTCTCTGTTGTACACAACCCATTCGCGTGGCGTGTGTCTTTCTTCACCTACATTAGACAAGACACTGGGGGTCGCAAATCAAACCTCGCCCACCTGAACGTGCTGTTTAATAAAATGACATTTTCCAACTACGTAGATTGGCTCTGCGATCCCACCACCCCGACGACCCAGGAATTCAGACCCCGTGCGCAGGTATCCGATTGGATCGTGGATCAAGATGACTCTGTCGCCGTGAATTATCTTCTTCGACAAGAACGACTGATTGATGACCTGAAAGAAATGGCCGCACTGACAGGTGTCACGATCAAGATACCGTCTAAGAAGATAAACGTTTCAAACGATCGGCCTGAGTACAGTTTTTACAAAGTTAATGATGTCGATAAGATCACCGCACTCACACCAAAGACATCGAACTTTTTGGCCATTCCTTTGCAGATGGCAGCCCTGTCAAACAGCAACGTTCACCAATGCAATTGCAGTGTGCGGTCGGCTAACACCTTTGCAATTCGCTGTTCAATCGGGTGTGTTCACCCGCTTGGACAGGTTCTCGGCTGTTTCCACCCGCTCGGAATAGCGATTCACCAGATAGTCAGAACGATCCCGTGTCAGAAGCGTAAATTTCATCAGTTCTTCCATCACATCCACGAGTCGGTTGTAATATGGCCCAGCGCGCAGCCGCCCGTTACTATCAAATTCCTGCCACGCTTTGGGGATCGACGATTGGTTTGGAATCGCAATCATCCGCATCCAACGCCCCAACACCCGCAACTGGTTCAACGTGTTAAAACTCTGCGATCCGCCAGACACCTGTATCACCGCCAGCGTCTTACCTTGTGTTGGGCGCACCCCGCCCATCGACAACGGCAGCCAATCAATCTGTGTCTTCATTATACCTGTCATCGAGCCATGCCGTTCGGGCGATGACCAAACCATCCCGTCACAAGCAACCGCCGCATCACGCAGCTCCATTACTTTTGGATGGGATTCATCTACTGAATCGGGTTGGGGCAATCCTGTGGAATCAAACATAACACATTCCGCCCCAAAGGCCGTTAAAACCCGCGCTGCTTCTTCCGCGGCACTTCGACTATAAGACAGGGTTCGCAACGACCCATATAATAGAAGGAACTTGGGCGGCGTACGCTTCGCCCCCAGTTTGGAACAATCTATCGGCTCAAGATGGGCCAGCTCGATATTGGGCATGTCTGTTTTCATAGTCCGTACCTAGCAAAAAAGCCCCATAAAATCCACGCTGAAAAGCGCACTCGTCAAACTGCGCATTTCGAAATGGATTGCGTTGATCCGATCCAGATCATTCCGACGATCAAACCCCGGCTATGCAGTGCGAATTTCCAGCTTCATAACGCAGTCATTGTGGCCTGAAAGAATACCGTTAATCTCGGTGGTTTTCTGGTTCCACGTTGTGACAGGTACCTTCATCCTCCGACGTTCGTCCGAAATACCATGACACTCCTCGCAAAATTCTTTCACATAGACGCCTCGCGCCCGATCAGTCAGCCGATAGTCCACATTTGATTCCAACAAAGATCCGGGCGTCATTTCTTGCAATGCATTCAACGCGGTCAATTTGATGCATCCATCTTGGCGGCTGCAATTGAAGGGATACACCTCCCCATTGAGAACAAGCCCGTTAAGACGCTCGGCTTTAACAAAGAACGTGTTGCCACCCTTTGCCCCTGCAATCAATCCATAGCGTAAAAAACGACGACTTCTTTGGCATAGGGCAAAACATCAGCATGAAAGGCCTTACCTTCTAGTGTTTTCGAGGATGCGTCGCCAGGATTGCTCACAACATAAAATGCGTGCGCCGCCGTAATGCGCGCGGACCCGTTCCAAGCAATAACCATGACTTGATTGTCACCGTGCATCCCCTTGTCATTCGCGTCAGTATCTTGCGCCTTCACGGCCCGCTTGGAAAGGGCCACATCAAGCATCACGCTCGTGTCCCGTTCAACGCTACAGTTGCTTGAATTCGTATCCGTTCCATAGTGGCGCACATCTTCTTGTGTCAGGTTTGCAGCCAATACCAACAAATCGCGATCTGTCCCGGTGACAATCTTTCCCCAAAGCTCATTCGCTTGCTTTTGCGCTTTGTTCAGATCACCGGTCATTATGAATGCCAAATTATTTCCCCCTATTCGATTACGCCGCACCAAATTGGATGCGGTAAAACCATTAGGAACCAAACTCGACGTTAAGATGTGTCATAGCGCACTATTTTGAAACTCTGCTAGGCGCGCAGCTTCTTCACACCGCGATATCCAACCAACACCACAAAGATCGCCAGATACACCAGCGGTTCAACCTGCCACGTCTTCTTCATCAACACGAAATGCACCGCGCCTAAAATCACAGCGGCGTATACCCCGATATGCAAGCGACGCCATTTCGCGGGGCCATGGCGGCGAATGAACCAATTGTTCGACGTCATCGCAAGCGGCACCATTATCAAAAACGAAATCACCCCCGCAATAATATAGGGCCGTTTCGTGATGTCCTTGATGATCGGGGCCCACTCCAGCTGTTTGTCGAGCAACAGATACACAACCAAATGCGCAAACACATAAAAGAACGCCATCAATCCAATGGAGCGGCGAAATTTGATCAGGTTCCAACCAAAGAAATCACGTAACGGCGTAATCAACAGCCCAACGATCAGAATCTTTAGCGCATATTCCCCCAACCCGTGTTCCAACGTCTCCACTGGATTAGGCCCGGGGTTTTGCAACACGCCCCAAAACAACAACCCACCCGGAACCAACAACAAGAAATACATCACCCACGCAGGGATCACACGCGCCACACTATTTACAGACATAATCTACTCCAGCCATTCACCAGTTTTATTGCGCAACATGACCAATCACGCAATCTGCCCCACCAGACTGTCAGAAATATTTTAGGGGTTCGATCAATGCGCGGTCTGCACCCCATGCGCCACAAAAGGCCGTCGCATTCCGATAATCCGCTCGGCTTCTTCACCTTTACCTTGGCGCAGCAATACATTCACCAAACCGAACTCCAGCAAATCACGCTGCGCACGGCTGCCACCCAATCGCGCATCATCTTTCAGCGCCGCACTAAATGCTGCGCTCGCCTCCCCCCACGATTGATGCAAAATCGCATCAAACGCCAAGGCACAATCCTGCACCACATCCCCCGCAAATCCCTTGTCATCCGAAATATACGCCTTTAGCAAATCATTGCGCCCCGCCATCGCGTGCGCCAAGGCTGCGTGCATATCCACAAAACTCTGGCCCGTTTTGGGAAACATCTTCGCGGCGTAATCACTTACCTGCGTCCACCGCTCAGCTGGCACATCCTGCCCCGCCAATTCCGCACGGTACAAAATAGACGCGGTGTCCGTCATAATATTGATCGGCAACCTCGGCGCTCGTAATTCGCCAGCCACCCTTCCAGATATCCAATGCCGTCCGTCAGATTTCCTTCTTCGTAATACACGTGTGATCGCACGTGCGCAGCGTGGGCATGATCCGACTTAATCGCCAAAGATCTATCAATCATATCGCCAGCCGCCTTCAACTGGCCAACTTCGCACATCGAAAACGCGTGTTGCGATAACATCCACCAATCATCGCCGTAATGGGGCATCAGGCTTTCGGTATAGGCCAGCAACGATGCTTCGCGCGCCGCCTGCCCTGAAAATCCGATCAGCCCAAACACGCTGGTCGCCAATTGCGCAATAATCACATCACGGGGCCACGTCTGTACGTGTTCGCGCACCGCCGCCAAGGCCTCGACCGCTTTGCCTTTGAACAACAACGCCACCGCATTTACGTGGCTGGCTTCACGCCCCGATTTGCCCTCGCTAAGCGCAACAGCCTGCCCCATCGCCGCCTTGGCCCCTGCCATATCGCCCGATAAAACCAACGCCCGCGCCAACCCAACAAAGCCCAACGCAAAACTCTCATCGCCCGCAACTGCAGCCTCAAACGGGGCCGCCATATCCGCCGCCCCGCTCAACACGCGATCCACGCCAACTATATAGTGGTCGCGCACCGCGTCAGATGTCGTGGAAAGGTCGTTGTCATAGCGATCGCGCAACATGCGCAGGCTCCTAAAAAAGTTATCCAGTAAAGAAGTAATAGAGCGTCAAGAAAACGCCAAACAAAATCACTCCCCAGCGCAATAAACTTTGCGGCAACAACCGCGACAGCGCACCGCCAAAATATCCGCCCACACTGGTCCCCGCCATCATCACAATCGCATGGGGCCAACTGACCAGCCCGCTGAACGCAAACACCACAATGGAAATCGCGCTCATCGCAACCAGAACCGCGTTTTTTGCCCCATTCGCTTGATTGAAATCGCTCAGCCCGATCAACGTCATCGCCGCCAGCATTATCTGCCCCAGCCCCACACCGAAATACCCACCGTAAGCCGACAGCACAAACAACAACATCGCAGGGAATACCCGCCCGACAGAAAACCGCTCCACCTGCCTTCGTAAATACGGCGTGAATGCAAACAACAGCGTCGCACCGCCCATCAAATAAGAAATCGCCCCCGCAAATGCACCCGCCCCCAGCCACAACACCAAAACCGTGCCCGTCAAACCCCCAAGGCTCGCCACTGCAATCGGCCCCGCCAACGCCCAACCAATCGCCCACAATTCACGACGAAACGCAAACAACGCCGCAACATTGCCAGGGGTCAGGCCAACGAAATTCGTCGCGTTCGCTTCAATCGGCGGCAAGCCAAGCCAGATAAGCGCAGGAAAAGTAACAAAAGACGCGCCGCCCGCCGCCGCACTGATCGCGCCGGCCAACAATCCAACGGCGAACAACAATGCTAAAAGATCAGGGGCCAAAGTCATGGCACCAATAACGCCCGAAACACATCTTTACGCAAGGATAGACGCTCGCAATCAACGGCGATAAAACAAGGGTTATATCAAAAGAGGGAGCACCAATGACCCAGATCACAGGGGGCTGCCAATGCGGCGCAGTTCGCGTTACCGCGACAGGCGCGGCCAAACGGGTCGGCATTTGTCATTGCTTGGAGTGTCGCAAACAACACGGCGCAGCCTTTTACGCCGCCGCTGCCTTTGATCCCGCAGCTGTCGAAATCACAGGCAAAACTGCCAGCTATAATGGCCGATCCTTCTGCCCCACTTGCGGGTCATCTGTTTTTGCCGAGAGCGACGGCGAGGTCGAAATCCACCTCGGAACCTTAGACGAACCAAACCAACTCACACCCACCTACGAACTTTGGACCATCCGACGCGAGGACTGGCTGCCAGATTTCCCCAACACCCAGAAATACAAACGCGACCGCCTGGAAGCCTAGGGGTCGCGTTCAAAATTCCAGCGGTCGTGTGGACCGTTTAAAAATCTTTCGACAAATCCATCCCAGCATACAGCCCAGCAACCTCGTCACCGTAGCCGTTAAACTTCAACGTCTTTTCTTTCTTGGCAAACAATCCCAACCCAATGATGCGATGCGACGCTTGCGACCAACGCGGGTGGTTCACGTCAGGGTTCACGTTGCTGTAAAACCCGTATTCCCGCGCATTCAGAATGTTCCACGTGGTTGGCGGCTCTTCTTCTGTCAGCGTGATCTTCACGATGGATTTGATGGATTTGAACCCGTATTTCCACGGCACAACAAGGCGCAACGGCGCACCGTTCTGGTTTGGCAGCGGCTCGTCGTACAGACCCGTCGCCATAATCGTTAGCGGGTGCATCGCCTCGTCCATGCGCAACCCTTCAACATAGGGCCAAGGGAACGAACCACTGCTTTGCCCATGCATTTCTTCAGGGCGCATCAACGTTTCAAACGCCACATATTTCGCGTTGCCCATCGGATCGGCCTTGGCGATCAAATCGGACAATTGAAACCCGATCCAAGGCACAACCATCGACCACGCCTCTACGCAACGGAACCGATAGATGCGTTCTTCCAGCGTCATAACTTTCAAAATATCTTCCAGCGCGTAATTGCCCGGATTGTTCACCAACCCGCCAATTTCCACAGACCAAGGATCCGTCGTCAGCGCATGGGCGTGTTTCGCAGGATCACCCTTGCCCGTACCGAACTCGTAAAAGTTGTTGTAGGTTTTCACATCTTCCAATGATGTCAATTTCAGCCCAGCGCCATATTCCGTCTTGGCGGCATTCAATCCAGCCGCCACAGGCAATACCAGCCCTGCTGCAATCCCCAGCCCAGCCGCACCGCTCATCAATTGACGACGGTTCATAAAATCCGCTTTTGGCGTCACGGCCGAATACTTCAGATCACTTTTATAACGGGTCATAGGATACCTTCTCTGTTCTTATCTTGCACAATGTGGCCTAGCAGCTGCCGTTTTCCAACGCAAAACACCCCTGTTCACGACCTTGTTGGAATGGTTACAATCAGATGATCTTTTAGGAAACGTTATGAAAAACCTCAGCTTTGCCCTGCTGACCGCCCTTTTGATTCCAATCACCGCCAGCGCAGACGACCAATTGGATCGCATCAAAACCAATTGGCAAGCATGGGCCAAAGCCAACAAAGCAACGAAATCTACCTCATCGCCCAGCCCGTTTTCGCAGGCCAAAGTTTTGCTGAAAACTGCAACGCAAACCCATACCCCAGCCCATTCGCCGCGTCAAAAATCACACCATAAAACACCCAAACTTGCCACAGCTGGCTCGCCGTCGCACTCAGCAACAACCCAACCGCACCCAAGCAAAAAGCAGCACCGTAAAACGCCCAAGGTTTCAAAACACCGTAAACCCGATGCCCAACAGAACCGCAATCGACAGGCTTAATACCGCCCCAGAATAAGTAAAACTAACCCCAGAACGCCCCGCCCTAAACGCGGTTTCCAGCGGCACTACAAACAACGAATAGGCGTGCAGGATTCCGAACAGAAAGCTGACGATCAAACAGCCACAAAGGGCCTTTATGTCCAAACGCTCACTCACAGAAATCTAATGTTTTGAAATGCCACAACAGCCGCCTCATACTTTAGGCCAGCTTACACACGACTCGCTATTTCACGTAGACAAAATAAACATACGCGACCACGGCAAGGCTAATCGGCCAGAAAATGATGGCCAGCTTGATCGTCAAGAAAGCAAAGAACCTGATTATGCGGGCTATCACGGTGTCTCGCTTCCATTAAGAAAAGCTCCGCACCAATCACGGCGCGGGTCTTTATTTCGTGTTCAGTGAACAAGCTCATCAACGGGTTTCTTCGGCTTGCGCCCAACCCCGTTCACAACCAGCCCGTTATCATCCGCGCTAACCGTCACAGTGGCACCGTCCAGCACATCGCCCGACAGCAACAACTCTGCCAACGGATCTTGCAACGCTTTCTGGATCACACGTTTCAGCGGACGCGCACCATAAACAGGGTCGTAACCTTGATCCGCCATCCACGTCTTCGCAGCCTCGTCCAGTTCCAGCACAATTTTACGGCTTTCCAAACGACGTTCCAAAATACCCAACTGGATATCCACGATCCCGTCCATGTTATCGCGGCTTAGGCGATCAAACAGCACGATTTCGTCCAAACGGTTGATGAACTCGGGCCTGAAATGCCCCTGCACCGCTTGCATCACTTCGGCCTTCGCGGCATCAGCATCCGCATCCTCTGGCAACTGGCTCAACGCTTGGCTTCCAAGGTTGCTGGTCAGGATAATCAGCGTCTGCTTGAAATCCACAGTCCGCCCTTGCCCATCGGTCAACACACCATCGTCCAAAACCTGCAACAGCACGTTGAACACATCTGGATGCGCCTTCTCGACCTCATCAAACAACACAACCTGATACGGACGACGACGCACAGCTTCAGTCAGCGCACCGCCTTCTTCATATCCAACATATCCCGGAGGCGCCCCGATCAGACGCGCAACCGAATGTTTCTCCATGAATTCAGACATATCAATGCGCACCATCGCGCTGTCATCATCAAACAGAAACTCCGCCAATGCCTTGGTCAGCTCGGTTTTACCAACGCCAGTTGGCCCCAGAAACAGGAATGATCCCTGCGGACGGTTCTCATCTGAAAGCCCAGCACGGGAACGGCGCACAGCATTCGAAACGGCATGCACCGCATCAAATTGCCCGATCACCCGCCGGCCAAGATCTTCTTCCATCCGCAGCAATTTTTCACGCGTGCCTTCCAGCATTTTATCGACAGGAATCCCTGTCCAACGCTCAACAACGCTCGCGATATGCTCAGGCAAAACGGCCTCATCGACAATCACATCGTCGTCAGCACTTTCGGCCAATTCCAACGCTTTTTCCAGATCAGGGATCACGCCGTACTGCAATTCGCCCATCTTGGCCAAATCACCCGCACGCCGCGCGGTTTCAAACTGCGCCCGCAAGTGGTCCAGTTCTTCTTTAATATCCCGCACAACCGCCAGCTTATCACGCTCCGCTTGCCAAGCCGCCGTCATCTCAGACGATTTCTCCTGCAACTCCGCCACAGATTTCTTCAGCGACTCCAACCGATCCTTGGACGCTGCATCCTTCTCGGTTTTCAACGCCTCAACCTCGATCTGCTTTTGCAGCAACTCGCGGTCAATCGCGTCCAACGCCTCTGGCTTGCTGTCCACTTCCATGCGCAACCGCGCCGCCGCTTCATCCATCAAATCAATCGCCTTATCAGGCAAAAAACGATCTGTGATATAGCGATTAGACAGGTTCGCAGCCGACACCAACGCGCTGTCGGAAATCCGAATACCGTGGTGCAGTTCGTATTTCTCCTTGATCCCACGCAGGATAGAAATCGTATCGGCAACCGTCGGTTCTTTGATCAAAACAGGCTGAAACCGCCGCGCCAATGCCGCGTCTTTTTCCACATGTTTGCGATATTCATCCAGCGTAGTTGCGCCAACACAGTGCAATTCACCCCGTGCAAGTGCAGGTTTCAACAGGTTCGACGCATCCATCGCACCCTCGGATTTACCCGCGCCAACCAACGTGTGCATCTCGTCAATAAACAAGATAATCTCACCCGCCGCCTCAGTCACTTCCGTCAGGATCGATTTCAACCGCTCCTCAAACTCGCCCCGATATTTAGCACCCGCGATCAGCGCGCCCATATCAAGCGCCATCAGCTTTTTATTCTCCAAACTCTCAGGCACATCACCGTTGATAATCCGCAAGGCGAGCCCCTCGGCAATCGCGGTTTTACCTACGCCCGGTTCGCCAATCAAAACTGGATTGTTCTTGGTGCGACGCGATAAAACCTGCATCGCACGGCGAATTTCTTCGTCCCGCCCAATGATCGGATCAATCTTGCCATCGCGCGCCGCCTCCGTCAGATCCCGCGCGTATTTCTTCAACGCATCATACCCATCTTCAGCCGATGCACTGTCCGCCGTCCGTCCTTTGCGCACGTCATTAATCGCCGCATTCAGGTTCTGCGCGCTCACACCACCATCTTTCAAAATGCTCGCCGCATCCGACTTCACAATCGCCAATGCCGTCAACAACCGCTCCACAGGCACAAACGAATCTCCAGCTTTCGTCGCCAACTTCTCAGCCTCACCAAAAACCTTGGTCGTTTGTCCATCCATGTAAATCTGGCCACTATCGCCAGATACTTTGGGCATTTTGCCCAGATTGGCGTCCAAATCCTGCAAAACCTGCACAGGGTTACCGCCAGCCGCTTTAATTAAATTCGCCGCCAAACCTTCGCTGTCATCCAGCAAGGCTTTCAGCATGTGTTGGGGGGTAAAACGCTGATGATCTTCGCGCATTGCAAGGGTCTGTGCGCTTTGGATCATGCCGCGCGACCGCTCCGTGAATTTTTCCAAATTCATAGTTCTTCTCCTTCTAAAA
>JASJIO010000114.1:0-46841 GCA_037625035.1 Amylibacter sp. | reverse complement strand
AAACGGATGCTCGGATAAATCAGCCACAGAATTCAAATTTGCATTCGCAATTCGCGCATTATCCAGCGCTGCCACAACATCACCACGCGACATTTCACCAAACACGCCATTCACAATTGCATCCAATTCAACACGATTTGCATACCGATCTGGGTTCTGTGCAAACCGCGCATCCTCCGCCAATTCGGGCATCGCCAAAACCTGCTCACAAAACGCCGTGAACTCTCGGTTATTCTGGATGGACAGCAAAACCTGCGCTCCGCCCGCGCAGGTAAATGCCCCGTAAGGCGCGATAAAACTGTGCTGCAAACCCGATCGTTCAGGCGCACCACCGGTATAGCGATGCTGCAACAGCGGCATGTTCATCCAATCGGCGACCACATCAAACATCGACAGTTTGATATCGATACCGCGCCCTGTAATCCCGCGTTTTATCAAGGCGCGCAAAATCGCAGAATACGCCGTCAGCCCCGTCGATAAATCCGTAACCGACAGCCCGACACGCGATGGTTGTTCAGGCGTGCCCGTCACCGAACACACGCCCGTTTCCCCCTGAACCAAAAAATCATAGGCCTTCTTTTGTGCGCCAGCCCCGTCCTCGCCGTACCCCGACAGCGTCACACAAATCAGCCCTGCATTCTCGTTGCGCAACACATCGCCCGATAACCCCATCCGCGCCACAGCACCGGGCGCAAGGTTGCTCACAAACACATCCGCGCGGCGCAGCATTGCCCGCATCACGCCCAGATCACCCGCATCTTTTAAATCCAAACACACGCTCTCTTTGCCACGGTTCAGCCACGCAAATATCGCGCTTTGCCCATCTGCCCCCGCGTCATACCCCCGCGCAAAATCGCCCTCCGCGCGCTCGACCTTGATCAAGCGCGCACCCGCATCCGCCAACAATAGCCCGCAATAGGGCGCGGCCACCGCTTGTTCCAAAGACACGACCAACAGCCCGTCCAACTCATTGCCTAATTCTTCCATAACGGAACTCTAAAGCGTTTTGCGATGAAGCAGAAGCAAATGCGTTTCGCAAAACGCACATAAATGCGGGGGAATATTATGTTTCCAGTACGACTAACTGCCAAATGGACAAATGCGAACCGCTATAGACCAATCCTGATCGGGCTGTCATCATACCCCAAACACTGGGAGCCTAAAAAATGTCCGACCTCTGGAAACTATCCGCCACAGAAATCGCCGCCATCGTGCGCGCCAAGCAAATTTCCGCAACCGAGGTCGTGAAATCCCACCTTGCTCGTATCGATGCCGTGAACCCCACGCTCAACGCAATCGTCCAGCACATGCCAGAAGAGGCATTAGCCGCCGCCGCCGCCGTAGACGCCAAAATCGCGAGCGGTGCAGACGCAGGCCCAATGGCAGGCGTACCCGTCACCATCAAGGTCAACATTGACCAAAAAGGCCATGCCACCACCAATGGCCTCAAACTCCTCAAAGACCTTGTCGCAACGCAAGACAGCCCGATTGTCGCCAACATGCGCAAGGCCGGCGCGGTCATCGTGGGCCGCACAAACACCCCTGCATTTTCCCTGCGTTGGTTCACCAAAAACGATCTGCACGGCCAAACCCTAAACCCGCACGGGGCAGGGATCACACCTGGCGGCTCGTCTGGGGGCGCATCATCATCCGTTGCATCTGGCATGGCCCCCGTTGGCCACGGAACCGATATCGGCGGCTCCATACGCTACCCCGCCTACGCCTCTGGCTTGCACGGATTGCGCCCAACATTGGGCCGTTTACCTGCCTATAATCCGTCAGGCGCAGATCGCCACATTGGCGGGCAAATGATGGCTGTCGGCGGCCCGCTCACCCGCACAATGGATGATCTAGACCTGTCGTTTCGCGCCATGGCAGCCGAGGATTTGCGGGACCCGTGGTACACGCCAGCCCCGTTCGATCAAGGCAACTTTCCCCGCCGCGCCGCCCTGTGCGTGCGCCCCGATGGAATGGATGTCGCACCCGAAATTGAAACTGCGTTACGCGCCGCCGCTGATGTGCTCGCCGCCGCAGGCTGGGAAATAGACGAGGTCGCATCACCGCCCCTGCAACCCTCCGCCGATATCAACGCGCAACTTTGGCTCGCTGAAATGCGCCAAGGCGTTGATAAGATGGTCGAAAAAGAAAATGAACCCGACAGCAAACACGTTTTCGCCGTCATGCAATCCTTATCCGATCCCGTCGATCAAAGCGGCCTTTTAAACGCGCTGCGCGACCGCGTCACCCACCTGCGCGAATGGCAATTGTTCCTGCACAAACACTCGGTTCTGTTGTGCCCAATCTCTGGTGAACTCCCGTTCGATCAACAAGAAGACGTGAAATCCGCCGAACGTTTCATAGAAATGATGCGTTCCCAACTTACCCAACTTGGCATCCCCGCGCTCGGCCTTCCGGGCCTTGCCGTTGCGACAGGATCTGCGGCTGGTAAACCAATGGGCGTTCAACTGATCGCACGCCGCTTCCGCGAGGATATTCTGATCGCCGCTGGCCGCGATATCGAAGCCGCCCATCCCGCCATCGCGCCGATTGATCCACGTCCTTGAACGCTACGGCACATCTTGGCGGCACGTCCAATCTCCGATACCGTGACGCCAACTTTTAACATTGGAGAGACCCATGACCACCGCCAAACACGTCGCCCTCGCATCCCGCCCAAAAGGCTGGCCAACACTGGATAATTTCCGCGTTGAGGACAAAGAAATCCCCGCAGCAGGTGCAGGCGAAGTTACCCTGCGGACGATCTGGCTGTCCCTTGATCCCTACATGCGCGGCCGCATGAACGACGCGGCATCCTACGCCGATCCCGTACCAATTGGTGGCACAATGGAAGGCGGCGCAATTTCCGAAGTCACCGCATCCAACAACGACGGGTTTGCAGTCGGCGATATCGTCGTGGCCCGAACCGGCTGGGCCTCCCACGCCATTTCCGATGGCTCTGACATCCGCAAAGTCGACCCGACCATCGCATCTCTATCCGCCTACCTCGGCGTGCTCGGAATGCCGGGCATGACAGCTTGGATCGGCCTCAATGAAATCGGCAAAATGCAGGCTGGCGAAACCGTTCTAATTTCTGCTGCAACGGGCGCTGTTGGCGGCCTCGCAGGGCAACTCGCCAAAGCAAAAGGTTGCAAAGTTATCGGCGTTGCAGGGGGCGCAGAAAAATGCGCCTTTGCTGTTGCCGAACTGGGTTTCGATGTCTGCCTCGATCACAAAGCCGCCCCAGATGCCCGTACCCTTGGCAAACAAATCCGCGAAGCCGCACCGCAAGGCATCGACGTGTATTTCGAAAATGTTGGCTCCAAAACCACCGAAGCTGCCATCGCAAACATGAACATGTTTGGCCGCATCGCCATCTGCGGCATGATCGCATGGTACAACGGCGACAACGTGGCAGATGCCCAACCGCTGCCTGCTGTATGGTCCGCAATCCTTGTGAAACGCCTGCGCGTGCAGGGCTTCTTGTTCCCCGATCACCAAGAAAGTGCTGGCGCATTCTTCAAAGAAGTCGCACCCCTTGTTGCCAGCGGGAAAATCAACTTCCGCGAGACAGTGACCGAAGGATTAGAGAACGCACCAAATGCATTCCTAGAACTGCTAGAGGGCAAAAACTTCGGCAAACAGCTCGTGCGAGTTGGCGATGATCCGTAAGCTAAGCCATTAATACTAAACATAAAAAGCCCCGCGAGGGGCTTTTTTATGCGTCAGGACCAACGCGTACCATGCGCTTGCCTCGGTTGTCACCAGACAGCAATCCAATCAACGCTTTGGGCGCATTTTCCAGCCCATCAACGATATCTTCCTGAACTTTGATCGCACCAGACGCGACCCAATTTTGCAACGCGCGAACCGCTTTGGCATCGTCCGCAGCAAAATCCATCACGATGAATCCCTCCATCCGCAACCGTTTCACAACAACCATCCCCGGTAAATTGCGCGGCCCGCTCGGCGTGGTGGAATCGTACTGGCTCACCGCGCCACAACACACAATCCGGCCCCGTTCGTTCATCCTGAACAACACAGTTTCCAGAACACTGCCACCGACATTATCGAAATAAATATCAATGCCTTCAGGGCAGGCGGCCTTTAACGCCTTGCTCCACGCAGGATCGCGGTAATCAACACAGGCATCAAAGCCCAGCTCATCCACAAGCCAAGCACCCTTTTGCGCGCCACCCGCAATCCCAACCACACGGCAACCCATCGCCTTGGCAATCTGCCCGACATAAACCCCAACAGACCCCGCCGCCGCAGACACAACAACCGTTTCACCGGGCACAGGACGCCCCACCGAAATCAGCCCATGAAACGCGGTTTTGCCAGCAATCCCGAACACCGACATCAGATGCGATAACTGCGGAACACGCGGCATTTTCGCGGCTTTTCGCGCTGAAATCACCGCATGATCGGCCCAAACGCTCTCAGCAAACACAATGTCGCCGACAGCCAGTCGCGGCGACTTGCTTTCCATCACCTCACACAGGGCACCCGTGTGCATCGCATCGTCCGCCAAAATTGCCTCGCGGTAAGTCGCGCCTTGCATCCAAGCACGGTTCGCCGCGTCAATCGACATCAGGATCGTACGCACCAAAACCTCGCCGTCTTGTGTCGCTGGCAGTTCCGTTTCAGACATCTCAAAATGGTCTTCACTCAACGCCCCGTTGGGCAATTCCTTCACAATAACCTGACGCGTTTTCATATCTTTAGAACCTTTTTTTTATCCTGATTTTACTGTGGTGGTTGGAAATTTGAATTCCCCTGAAGCGAAAGGCGTTTCAAGAAAAACGCCTTATTTCCCCTTAAATTCTGGTGTCTTCTTCATCATAAATGCCATCGCGGCATTGGCGAAATCCTCGGTGT
This sequence comes from Amylibacter sp., assembly GCA_037625035.1. Classification (GTDB taxonomy): domain Bacteria; phylum Pseudomonadota; class Alphaproteobacteria; order Rhodobacterales; family Rhodobacteraceae; genus Amylibacter. The sequence continues at coordinate 41,963 of JASJIO010000114.1, read as the reverse complement.
GCAGTGCGCGCACCATCCGATCACCTTCTTGCAGCATCGTCGTTTTCAAATCCGCAACCATCGCCAAATTGTGGTTTTCTTTCATGTAGCGCAGCGCAATCGGCGCACCCTTGGCAATACCCGCGGCCATCTTTTGTGCCGCCTCGCGCAAATCTTCTGCGGGGACTACAGTGTTGAAAATACCCAACATTTCCGCTTCGGCTGCCATGATATGACGATTGGTATAATACACTTCTTTTGCACGACCAGGGCCAATCAAATTGGATAAATACCAACTGCCACCAAAATCACCCGACGCGCCAATCGCACCAAAAGCAGGTGCCAAATACGCACTGTCCGCCGCGATCCGCAGATCACAGGCCAGTGCCAACGACATGCCAGCCCCCGCCGCAGGACCGGGCAACGCGGCAATCGTTGGCTTGGAAAATTGATACAGCGCCAGCGAACTGGCCTCTTGTGCTTCTTGTAAACCAGTGATCTTTTCTTCCAACGTCAGCTTCGCCGCAGGGCCAATCTTTTTGCCCATATTTGCGATGTCACCACCCGAACAAAACCCTTGCCCCGCACCCGTTAATACCAGAATGCGCACATCGTCGTCGCCGTCTAAATCATCCAGCATTTGCGCCAAGGCAGGCATCATTTCCGCCCCCATCGCATTGCGCTTTTCAGGACGGTTCAGCGTCAGTGTTGCTACATGATCTATGACCGAGCACAGCAATTCCTGCGTGCCTGTATCCACGTCGCGTGTCATTAAATATCTCCCCAATGTTTCATCGCAGCGGTCGCTATTGGCCTGCCCCATTCTTGCACAAAATGCCCCCCATCCGCGATTTTTATCGGTTCAGGGCAGCCTTTAATTACACTTTTCAACCATTCCATTACAGGCGGTCCCAGCACAGGGTCCTGCATACCAATGGCCATAAACCTCTTGCCAGCCCAGTCCTTTTGGTAAAACGCCAGCGCCGCTTTGGAATGCTCGACGCCTTCCATTTCAGGGTCGGTCATCACCATATCTGGGAACCGACGAACCCCCGCTTTAAAAGTGATATCAGGAAAGGGCGCACCGTAGGCCGCTGCCTCACCTTTCGTCAAAATCGGGGTCGCGCGCGCCATTAATGCCGCGATATCCATATCAGGATTTGCCTTGTTATAAGCCCGCCAATCGTTAAATCCTTTGCCCGCAGGAGTGCCAATCGCGATGGCTGTGTTCATGATCAAAAGCCGTGAAATTCGATCAGGCATCGCGTGGGGCAGGGTTAGGCCCAGCACACCGCCCCAATCTTGAACGACCAGTGTAATATTCTTCAAATCCAAACGCTTTATGAACGCAATGATCATGTCACGGTGGAAATTATAGGTGTAAACTTCATCGCCCGTCGGCTTGTCAGATCGCCCAAACCCCAGCCAATCAGGTGCAATCACTCGCGCCCCAGACGCGACAAATTCAGGGATCATTTTGCGATATAAAAACGACCAAGACGGCTGCCCATGCAGGCATAAAAACACCCGATCCGCATCTTTCGGGCCTTCATCCACATAATGTACACGCAGGCCCGCATAGCCCGCCAAATCCTCCACATAATTGGGCGCGAAATCCCAACCAGGCAGGTTTTCAAAACGATTGTCAGGGGTGCGGACAGCGTCCATCGGGCATCTCCAGTTTGACGGCAACAGGCATCTGTGAAAAGCCTAGGGATAGATACGCAAACCTGTCAATCAAAGGCCAGCCAAGACGTGGCGGCACGTAAGGTAATTATGACCAAAGAATACCCCCAACACCGTTTCGAAGTCCCAAAAGGCGCAGTAGACGTGATTTTTATTCGCCACGGCGAAACTATTCCTGCCGTTGCTGGCGTCAGTTTCCCGATGAAAGACGGCCACGGCGATCCGCAATTGCACGAACGCGGCGAGGCTCAAGCGGTTGCCGTCGGTGAGCGCCTCAAGGACGAGCATTTCGACGCGCTTTACGTCACATCCTTGCAGCGGACCCACCAAACAATGGCCCCGTTGGCCGCGCACAAAAGCATGACACCGATCATCGAGCCCGACCTGCGCGAAATTTGCCTCGGCGATTGGGATGGGGGCCTGTACCGCATCAAATCAGCAGAGGGCGCACCAGAGTTTGTGAAAGCAAAAGCCGAACACGAATGGGGCCATATCCCCGGTGCTGAAACCACCGCGCAATTGCACGAACGGGTCGAACGGGGCCTCTGGCGGTTGTTGGAAAACCACGCCGACCAACGCATCGCCTTCGTCGTGCACGGCGGCGTCATCGGCGCAATCATGTCCATCGCCACTGGCTGCAAACCGTTTGGCCTGATCGGCGCAAGCAATGGTTCGATCCACAATGTCGTGCTAACGAGGGATCGGTTCTTTGTGCGAAGCTTTAATGATTGCGGTCACTTATAACATCGAAGGGGTGCGCAATCACCACGCACCCCAACTTCACTTCAACCAACCTCGATCACAACTTTCCCCAGAACCTTGCGATCCTCCAGCATTTTCAACGCATCGCCTGCATTTTCCAACGTGAAACTTGCGGAAATCTGCGGCTTAATCAAACCCTTACCCCACCAATCAAACAGCTCGGCCATATTCGCCTTATGCACTTCAGGCTCCATCCGCGTGAATGCGCCCCAGAACACACCGACCACCTGACAGTTCTTCAACAGCGTCAAATTCAACGGTAACTTCGGTATCCCAGCAGGGAACCCAATCACCAAAAACCGACCCTCCCACGCCAATGCACGCACCGCAGGTTCAGCGTAATTCCCGCCAACCGCGTCGTACACAACATTCACGCCACCAGCACCTGCCACATCTTTAATCGCACCAGAAAACGCCTTTTGCGCATCGCGGTCCATTTCGCGTGGGTAAATGATCGTCTCATCCGCGCCTAGCTTTTTACAAAACGCCGCCTTTTCCTCTGACGATACCGCAGCAATCACCTTTGCGCCCATCGCTTTGCCCAGCTCTATCGCCGCCGCACCAACACCGCCAGCGGCCCCAAGGATCAACAGCGTCTCGCCTTTTTGCAACTGGCCCCGCTGTTTTAACGCATAATGCGACGTGCCGTACGTCAGCAAAAAACAAGAGGCCTGATCGTACGGCATCGCATCAGGAATGGGGATCACACCCGATTTATGCGCCACAACATGCGTCGCAAATCCGTTAAACCCTGGCACCGCCAACACCCGCTGGCCCACACTCAGATGGGTCACACCTTCACCAACGGCCTCAATATCACCCGCAACTTCGCCGCCAGGGGCAAACGGGCGTTCAGGCTTCATCTGGTACAAATCACGAATGATCAACGTGTCGGGAAAATTCACGCCAGCGGCCCGCACTCGGATCACAACTTCGCCCTTTTTAGGCGCTGGTGTCGCCACCTCAGTCATCACCAAGGCGTCTGGCCCACCCACTTCAACACTCATCATCGCACGCATATCTGCACTCCCAATTCTAAAATGACGTTACATCACCTAACACGATTGGCGCAGGCCCAAGCCTTGTCAACGCTGAAGTGGAATGCAATTCTGCATAGTGAAACTGACGTTGCGTTTTGGGAGGAACCTATGCCGTTCGACACCACCGATCTTAACATTTTCCGCGGCGAAATCCGCACTTGGCTTGCCGTAAATTGCCCCGCAGGAATGCGCGATGGCGATATGACCCAAGACAGCATCTGCTGGGGCGGCAAAAATTGGGTCTTCGAATCCGAAGATCAAAAAACGTGGCTAACGATCTGCGCGGCCAACGGCCTAACCTGCCCAACGTGGCCTGTTGAATACGGCGGCGGTGGCTTTTCGCGCGATCAAGAAAAAATCTGGCTCGAAGAACTCGAAAACATCGACGCTCGTATGCCTCTGCTGTCTTTCGGCATCTGGATGCTTGGCCCAGCCTTGTTGCACTTCGGCTCGCACGAACAAAAACTCCACTACCTTCCACCCATCTGTCGCGGCGAAATCCGCTGGTGTCAGGGCTACTCGGAACCGGGCGCAGGCTCTGATCTCGCCTCTGTTCAATCCAAAGGCGAAGACAAAGGTGATCATTGGGTCGTCAACGGCCAAAAGGTCTGGACGTCTTATGCCGATCAAGCCGACTGGATTTTCGCGCTCATCCGCACAGACGGAGAAGCAGCCAAACACAAAGGCATTTCCTTCCTGTTGTTCGACATGCATGGGGGCGGTGTCACCACACGCCCGATCAAATTGATCTCTGGCGCATCGCCGTTCTGCGAAACATTCTTTGACGATGTCAAAGTCCCCAAAGACCAAATCGTCGGAACCGAAAACAAGGGCTGGGATGTTGCAAAATACCTCCTCACCCATGAACGCGAAATGATCTCTTCCTCTGGCTCCAGCCGTGGCGCAGGTCGCGGTCTTGGCAAAGTGTTGGCCGATGCAGGCAACGGCGAAATGGATGCCTCCCTTCGCGCCGAGGCAATGGCCTGCGATATTGAGGAAATGGCAGTCGAGCTGACCATCGAACGCTACAAAGACCAAGCCGCAGGTGGGCAGGGCGTCGGCGATGCCTCTGCGATGTTGAAATATGCAGGCACCGAACTCAATAAACGCAAACACGAGCTGTTCATGTCCGCAGGCGGATCAACCGCGCTGGCGTGGGATGGTGACACGGGTTCACTGCCCGCTGATTGGTTGCGCACTAAGGCGAACAGCATCGAGGGTGGCACATCAGAAGTTATGTTATCCATCATTTCCAAGCGTGTTTTAGGGCTTCCAGGGTAAATACTATGACAAATCTAACATTAAGCGAAGACGAAGTAATGCTGATCGACAGCGCCAGTGGCTTCCTTGACGGCGCATCTCCCGTCGCCAAATTCCGCGAATTGCGCGATGCAGGGCAGGCGTACAATGCGGACGTTTGGAAACAAATGGCCGACTTGGGTTGGACAGGCGTTCTGGTGCCAGAAGAACAGGGCGGCATTGATATGGGCCATTCCGCTGCCAATTTATTGGCGCAAGAAATGGGCAAAACGCTGGTTTCCAGCCCCTTCATTTCCACCGCCGTCATGGCCGCAACGGCCCTGCGCCAAGTGGCCGATAATCCACGCGCCGCAGCCGCGCTCGGACAAATCGCATCGGGCGATGTGGCCTACGGATTGGCAATTGACGAAGGCCCAAAACACAATCCCGCAAACACACAAATGGTCGCCAAACGGGTCGGCAACGGGTTTGAGCTTACTGGCGATAAAACCTTCGTCGTGGACGGCTCAAACGCGGATCGTTTGCTGGTGCTTGCCAAAACTGACGACGGCCTCACCCTGTTTGATATCCCAGCTGATCGCGCTGGCATCACGCGCACCGCGCAAAACATGATCGACGCACGCGACAGCGCCGCCATCAACTTTAACAGCGTCGAGGCCACGGGCGAAGACATCGTTGGAACCGTCGACAATGCAATGGATGTGCTGAAACCAGCGTTGCAAGCAGGCCAAGCGGCTCTTGCTGCAGAAATGGTCGGCCTTTCATCGGGCGCGTTTGGCATGACCGTGGATTACCTCAAAGAACGCAAACAATTTGGCGTCCTCATCGGCCAATTCCAATCCCTGCAACACCGCGCAGCACATCTTTGGTCCGAAATAGAGATCACGTCATCCACCATCCTAAACGCAGGTCGGATGCTGGACGAGGATCCAGAAAACGCCGAACTGTCTGTGTCGCTGGCCAAAGCACGGGGCGCACAAACCGCAAAACTGGCAGTTATGGAAGGCGTGCAAATGCACGGCGGCATCGGTATGACAGACGCATTCGACATGGGTTTCTTCATGAAACGGGCGCGAGTCGCACAAGAATGGCTCGGCGATTACGGCTACCACGCCGAAAAAATCGCGGCTTCGAAAGGATATTAATCAATGACAATCAATTTTAACGGCAAAGTCGCCATCGTCACGGGCGCAGGCATTGGCCTTGGTCGCGAACACGCGCTGGGTCTTGCAAAACGCGGCGCAAAAGTTGTCGTCAATGATCTGGGCGTATCCCAAGACGGGCAGGGTAAATCCTCCTCCGCCGCAGATTCCGTTGTCGCCGAAATCATCGCACTGGGCGGTGAAGCATTCGCGCACGGCGCAGATGTATCATCGGAGGCTGACGTTAAAGACATGGTCGCACAAACCATGGACAAATGGGGCCGCATTGACATCCTCATCAACAACGCAGGCATCCTGCGCGACAAAACATTCTCAAAAATGAGCCTCGATGACTTCAAAAAGGTCGTTGATGTGCACCTGATTGGCACAGCCACCGTCACCCACACAGTGTGGCCAATCATGCGCGCTCAAGGTTACGGCCGTATCGTGCTAACCGCCTCATCCTCTGGTCTTTACGGCAATTTTGGCCAATCCAACTACGGCGCTGCAAAAGCCGCGATGATGGGCCTGATGAACGTGCTGCATCTGGAAGGCGCACGCGACAATATCCGCGTCAACGTCCTCGCCCCCACCGCAACAACTCGAATGACCGAGGAGTTATTCTCTCCCGAAGTCGGTGAACTCCTCGACCCTGCAACCATCACCCCAGGCGTGCTGTTCCTCGTGTCCCAGGACGCCCCATCACGCATCATCATGGGCGCAGGGGGTGGCAGTTTCGCGCAAACCCGTGTCTATGAAACCAAGGGCATCACGCTGGCGGGCGACGACATTACCCCCGAAAATGTGGCGGCCCAATGGGCGCAAATCACCGATCCAACGGGTCAAGAAATGCTAACCCAAGCCTTTGAACAAACGGGTAAATACGCCAAGAACGCTGCCGATATGGCTGGCATCAAACTCGAAAAGTAAAGGAATATATCATGCGTGACGCAGTCATCGTTTCAACAGCAAGAACTCCAATCGGCAAAGCATATCGCGGCGCTTTTAACGCAACAGGCGGCCAACAACTTGCGGGCCACGCCATCCATCACGCCGTCGCACGCGCAGGCATAGAGGGCCATGAAGTAGACGACGTAATCATGGGCGCGGCCCTGCAACAAGGCTCCACTGGCACCAACATTGCACGCCAAGCTGCCGTTCGCGCTGGCCTCGGCATCACCGCCCCTGGCATGTCACTTGATCGTCAATGCGCATCGGGCATGATGGCCATCGCAACGGCTGCAAAACAAGTTATCACCGACAATATGGACATCGTTATCGGGGGCGGCGTTGAATCCGTTTCCACCGTCCAAGGCCCGAAAATGTTCGTTGAAGGCGACCCTTGGTTCAAGGAAAACCAGCCAGACATGTACATGTCGATGCTGGAAACTGCCGAAACAGTAGCCGCCCGTTACGGCGTATCGCGCGAAGCCCAAGATGCTTACGCAGCACAATCCCAAGATCGCACACATGCCGCCCAACTCGCAGGCAAATTCGATGATGAAATCGTGCCAATGACGTCCATCATGAAAGTGATGAACAAGGAAACCAAGGAAATCTCCGAGCACGAAGTCACCTTAGAGAAAGACGAAGGCAACCGTCCGGGCACAACGGCTGAATCCCTTGGCGGCCTACAGCCAGTTTTCAAAGATGGCCTTGTCATCAAAAAAGGCAAATTCATCACGGCTGGTAACGCAAGCCAACTGTCAGACGGCGCATCCGCCTCCGTCGTAATGGAAGCAAAAGTCGCTGAAAAGAGGGGCCTGCAACCCTTGGGGCGCTACGTTGGCATGATGGCCGCTGGCCTTGCACCCGATGAAATGGGCATCGGCCCGATCTACGCTGTGCCAAAACTGCTCAAGGCGCACGGCCTTAAGGTAGAAGACATCGGCCTGTGGGAATTCAACGAAGCCTTCGCTGTTCAGGTTCTCCATTCTGCTAACACAATCGGCATCCCGAACGAGCTGATGAACGTCAACGGCGGCGCAATTTCCATCGGCCACCCCTACGGCATGTCAGGCGCGCGCATGGTCGGCCACGCCCTAATCGAAGGCAAACGTCGCGGCGCAAAATACGTTGTCTGCACCATGTGTGTCGGCGGTGGCATGGGCGCAGCTGGATTGTTTGAAGTATTATAACGAAACAAAGTTTCGTGCAGCGGTGATGCCAAACACCACCGCTGCACGGCAGTTTTTTAATCGCAAAACGCGCGAGTATTAACCCTCGCCAATGCCAAAATATTTAGAAAGAACACGATCAATGACCCGATCTTGGAACGCCACTCACCCCGACGCTCACCTGCCCAAAGCCCTGCAAGGCCTGCGCATCCCCGCCGTCGGCTCGCCACTGTTTATCATCTCGGTCCCCGCACTGGTGATCGCGCAGTGCAAAGCAGGCATCATTGGCTCTTTCCCCGCCCTAAACGCACGCGAAGGTGACGGCGAACACCCACTTCTTGACACGTGGCTTTCACAAATTGATGAGGAATTGGATCGCCACAACCAAGCCAATCCAGATACGCCCGCAGCGCCCTTTGCAGTGAACCAAATCGTCCACCGTTCCAACAGCCGTTTGGAACGTGACATCGAAATCTGCGTGAAACACAAGGTCCCCGTCTGGATCACATCCCTTGGTGCGCGGGTCGAGGTAAACGAAGCGGCACATTCCTGCGGCGGCATCGTTTTGCACGACATCATCAACAATTTCTTTGCGCTTAAAGCGATTGAAAAAGGCGCGGACGGCCTGATCGCTGTCGCCGCTGGCGCGGGTGGCCACGCAGGCCCACAATCCCCCTTCGCCCTGATCCAAGAAATCCGCGAGTGGTTCAACGGCCCACTGCTGTTGTCAGGCTCCATCGCCACGGGCCAAGCGGTGCTCGCCGCCCAAGCAATGGGCGCAGATATGGGCTACATCGGGTCGCCTTTCATCGCGACTGAGGAAGCAAACGCCATGCAAGGCTACAAAGACGCAATCGTGGATGGAACAGCCGCCGATATCGTCACTTCCAGCCTGTTCACAGGCGTTTCTGGCAACTACCTGCGGCCTTCGATCGAGGCTGCGGGCATGGACCCAGACAACCTGCCATCCGCTGACAGCAAGTCGATGAATTTTGGTGATGGATCAAGCAAACCAAAGGCTTGGAAAGAAATTTGGGGCGCTGGCCAAGGTATTGGCGCTGTGAAATCCGTAGAACCCGCAGGCAAATTGGTGGATCGCATCGCAGCTGAATATCACGCCGCCCTCGCGAAACTTTCAGGCGCATAAATCGTGGCCGAACTCATCATCATTCGTCACGGACAAGCCTCCTTTGGGGCGGCGAATTATGACAAATTATCCGATCTTGGGCATGTCCAATCGCAATTGGTGGGACAGGCGTTAAAAACACGCGGCTGGACCCCTGATCGTATCGTGATTGGTGGCCAAGTGCGCCACCGCGAAACCCTTGACGGGATCGGTTTCAGCGATGCCGAAGTGGACGCAGGGTTTAACGAATACGATTTTCACGACCTCTTGCTCGCGCGCTATGACGGCGAGGTGCCGAACCTTGTTCTTGGGGATCGCAAAACCCACTTTCGCACCCTGCGCGAAACGGTGTTCGAATGGCAGGCAGACAAGCTGTCAAAGGCATCCGAAAGTTGGCTCGATTTCACCACCCGCATCAAAAACGCAGTCACACACGCCACCCGCGACGGCGCAGAACGCATTCTTGTGGTTTCATCAGGGGGTGTGATCGGCCAGATTACCGCCGATACCGTTGGTGGCCCCGCCAAAATGATGATGATCATGAATTTGCAGATAAAAAACACGGCCATTAACAAGTTCATCGTTTCGGGCAGCAAACGATTTTTACATGAATTCAACGCCACGCCACATCTGGACACACCTGAAAATGGCGATAAGCTGACCTATAGTTAGGGGACATCATGACCGACACACAAACACTCGACGCAGGCGTTGTTGCAGATTACCTCTGCAATAAAATCGAAGGGTTTTCTGGCCCGATAGAGGTCGAGAAGTTCCAGGTCGGTCAGTCAAACCCAACATTCTTGCTGAAAACTGCCGCTAAAAACTATGTGCTGCGCCGCAAGCCCCCGGGTGTTTTGCTGAAATCCGCTCACGCCGTTGATCGCGAATTTCGCGTGCAATCCGCGCTAGCAGGAACAGACGTTCCCGTCGCCAAAATGTATCATCTGTGTGAAGATGACGATGTGATCGGCTCAATGTTTTACGTCATGGATCACGTGAACGGGCGCAATCAGACGATGCCGACTATGCCCGATGAAGACAACGTCATGCGAACGGGCGTGATTGGCGAAATGAACCGCGTCCTTGCTGCCCTGCACGATGTAAACATCGACGCGGTTGGCCTGTCCGATTATGGCCCGCTCGGTAATTATTTTGAACGCCAAATCGGGCGTTGGTCAAAGCAGTACCGTGCCTCTGAAACCGATGATGTGCCTGCGATGAACGCGCTTATGTCGATGTTGGGCGAACAAATGCCAGCAGACGACGGCCAACGCACGTTGGTTCACGGCGATTACCGCATCGACAATATGATGTTCTCTAAAAACGGCCCAGAATGCCTCGCGGTGCTCGATTGGGAACTTAGCACAACAGGCCACCCCTACGCCGACCTCGCAGCGGTCATTATGCAGTGGAAAATGCCCTCAACAACCGAAGGGCGCGGTCTGCAAGGGGTTGATCGCGCCGCCCTCGGCCTGCCCACAGACGGCCAGTTCATTGGCGCCTATTGTAAACGTCGTGGCATCGGTGAAATCGACAATTTCGGCTTCTACCTCGCGTTCAACTTCTTTCGCATGGCCGCTATTATCCAAGGCGTGTTGAAACGCGCGCTTGATGGTAATGCCTCCAACCCAGAACGGGGCAAACAGATGGGCCAATACGTCCCCGTCTTCGCCAAAGCGGGCCTAGACGCCTTGCAAAAAGGGTAACGCAGATGGCCAGTATTCACCTCGTTCCCGATCCTGAAGAAGACAAAGACCGCAACTTTATTACCGCATTGGCGCGTGGCCTTGATGTGCTGCGCTGTTTTCGCCCCCATGAAACGGTGCTGAGCAACGCGGATATAGCCAAACGCACGGGCCTTCCCAAACCTACCGTGTCGCGCTTGCTTTATACGCTGTGCAAACTCGATTACCTCGCGCTTGACGATGCCTCTGGCGGGTATCGCCTTACCACGGGCGTTCTGACCCTCGGTTTCGGGGTTTTGTCGGGCATGGATATCGCGGATCGTGCCATAGATATTCTGCGTGATCTGCGCGATGGTCCAAACAAATACATCACCGCTGCCGTCGCGCAATGCCACCTCACGGATGTGGTCTACATCGCCGCCGAAAGATCGCGCGAAGAAATATCCCTCGCTATTTCCATCGGCTCGCGCTTACCGCTGTTCTTTTCTGCCATTGGCCGCGCCATTCTTGTTGGCATGTCCGATACCGAACGTGAACAAGCCTTCGCAAATGGCGCCCTTCATTTACAAGACAGCATCGCCGCCCAAAAAGACAGCTACACCACCGCTAAATCCGAATTCGAAGCACTCGGGTATTGCACAGGCTACGGCGATTGGCGCCCTGATGTGAACGGTATCGCCGTGCCGATCAAATCCCTCGATGGGCGCGTGTTTGCCATAAATGTTGGCGGTCCCGCCTTTAATGTGAAACAAAAACAGCTTGAAACGATCTACGCCCCGCGCCTGATCGCCGCTGCCAAAATGCTAAGCCTGCAATCATGACCGATACCAAAGACTTGCTCGAAGATCCGTATGAATACCAAAAACTGATTGGCTTCGAGATCGTGGATTGGTCAGCCGATTTCGCCAAACTGCACCTGCCGATGGCTGCGAAACATGGCAACCGCTACGGCATTCCGCACGGCGGCGTACATGCAACATTGCTCGATACATGCATGGGCTTCGCGGGTTGTTACACGGGCGATTGCGACACACCGCAACTCGCCATGACTTTGTCGCTGACGGTGCAATACCTGTCGCGCCCCAAAGGCAAACTCCTGATCGCAAGTGGCACAAAAACAGGTGGCGGTCGTAAAACCTTCTTCGCTGAAGGGCAAATCACCGATGAAACAGGCGAGCTGATCGCCAAAGGCACAGGCACTTTTCGCTACCGCTCATGATTTCTTTTGCATCAGTCGGCTTTGCCGCTTGGGCAAAACGAGCTGACCCGCTAGGGCTTTGCAAAGCAAAGGCCGATAGGGTGACCTAGATATCGCGCGCGGCAATGACCTTAGCGAAGTGCCCTAACAACTTGTGCTTCAATATCTTCCCAGTCGCCGCCGCGGGATAAGCATCTACCAAAAACACATGGCTCGGCACTTTATACGCCACCAGCCGCTCTTTTAGCCAAGCACGCAACTCTGCCTCACTCACATCGCCGCTTGCTTTCACAAACGCTAAAATCTCTTCGTTACCAGGTACAAATCGCCCAATCACAGCCACCTGATACACGCTCGGGTGCTTTGATAACATGGCTTCAATCTCGGGGGGATGCACGTTGAACCCAGATCGAATAATCAGCTCCTTTGATCGCCCGACAATGTGCAATCCACCACCTTCATCAAACGTGCCGAGATCACCAGTGCGGAAAAATCCATCATCCGTCATCACTTCGGCGGTCTTATCTGGCGCACGGTAATAACCGCGCATCACATTGTCGCCGCGCACCTGAATTTCGCCAATTCCATCGGCGTTAGGCTCAAAAATCCGCACATCAATCCAGTCATACGGCACACCCACACCCACGTCACTGCGCGGATGATCGTTGTGCGTGCTGGAAATGGAAGGCGAGGTTTCGGTCATCCCGTAACCATTATTCATTGGCAAGCCGAACACCTTTTCCACCCGCGTTTTTAAACCGGGGTCTAACGGTGCACCGCCTGTCACCAAATTCATCAGGGCAGGGGCGTTCAATTCTTCGCCCGCCTCGTCCAAATGCTGCATGATCGCAGCAAACATTTGGGGCACGGCAGGGAACCGCGTCGCACCACCGCGCAACATCAACAACACTTTGCCCACATCAAAACGCGGTACAAACTCCAGCGATGCACCTGCAATCATCGCGGGCAGAAACACCGAACTTAGCGCATAAATATGTGTGCCGGGTAAAACGCCAACCACCCGATCCTCTGGGATCAAACGGTTGAAATGCGCGGAATAACTGGAACAGAACAACAAGTTGCGATGGGTCAACATCACGCCTTTGGGCGCGCTTGTTGTGCCCGTTGTGTACAACAGAACAGCGACCTGATTGCCGTCGGCGTCAACGGGTTCAACATCCACGTCCGCGACCGCTGTCGCCCAAACCTCACCGCTCGCCAACGCACCAATCTTGCACGCGCCCATTCGGGCTGCGTGGTTGCGCGCGGGTTCAGAAACATCATGCGTGTACACCACACAACGCGGCGTCGCGTGGGCCTCAATCGCGGCAATCTCGTCTGTGGATTGCCGCGCATTCACCAAAATCAGCCACGCATTCAGCTGACTGGCCGCAAACACCATCGCTGCGAAAAACACCGAATTTTCGGACACCAGAACAATACGATCGCCGCTCCGAACACCGTGTTGTTTTAAAATCGCAGCCAGCGCCGCAGTTTCCAGCGACAGATCGCCGTAAGTTACGTTTGTTCCGTCATGATCAATCAACGCCAACGCGCCGTTCGGTTTTCCATCCAGTATTTGATGCAGACGATCCATAGGACATTCCTTTAAACGCGGCTTTGCTGTTAGCCCAAACTGTGAAACAAAATTCCGCACTGCGAAAGGGTGCAAACCCTGTCAAACCCCAAGACGTTACGAATACATGATTTATGACCCAACGTCATAAATCGGCGGACCCTTGACTTATAATCTCAATATGTAACTGTTTTAACATATCAAAACAGCATCTGCTTCGTTTTTGGTTTAAATTCTGGGAGGAATATTATGATTAAGAAGACAACGTTCGGTATTGCCGTAACTATTGCCGCCGCGCTTACTGCGTCTGCCGCATTTGCAGAAAACATCAAAATCGCATTTGTTGACCCGCTTTCAGGTCCATTTGCAACAACAGGGACCAACGGCTTGGCCGAATGGAACTTTGCTGCAGACGAACTCGTAAACAAAGCTGGTGGCGTTTTAGGCGGAAAAAACTTTGAAATCGTTTCTTTCGACAACAAAATGTCTGGCAAAGAATCGTTGATCCAAGTGCAGGTCGCAATCGATCAAGGTATTCGTTTTATCGCGCAGGGTAACTCCTCGGGTATCGCGGCTGCGATCACAGATGCGGTGAACAAGCACAACAAACGTAACCCTGATGACCGCGTTCTGTTCTTGAACTACTCTGCGGTTGATCCAGCCCTGACAAACGAAAAGTGTAACTTCTGGCATTTCCGTTTTGATGCAAACGCTGACATTAAAATGGATGCGCTTACAGACGTGATGGCGAAAGACGAAGGTCTTTCAAAAGTTTACCTGATCGGTCAGGACTATTCGTTTGGTAAGGCGGTTGCTGCTGCGGCAGTGCGCGATATCGGTGCAAAACGCCCTGACGTTGAAATTGTTGGTAACGAATTGCACCCAATCGGCAAAGTAAAAGACTTCACACCTTACGCACGTAAGATTGTGGCTTCTGGTGCTGATTCAGTGATCACAGGCAACTGGGGTTCCGACATGGTTGGTTTAGGTAAGGCGATCATCGAAGCTGGTTTTGAAGGTCAAATCTATACTTACTATGCGGCATCAAACGGTATCACAAGAACGTTCGGCGCAGATGGTAAAGGCCACTTGAATCTTGTCCACGAAGGCAAATTAAACCCACCTGTTTCGGATCGTGCATCTGCTTATGTTGATGCTTTTGAAGCGAAATATCCAGATCACGATATCTCTCAAGCTCGGATTGCAAATGCAGTTGAAATGCTTGCTAAAGCGATTGATATCGCGGGCACTGCCGATAACGTGGTGCCAGTAGCACTCGCGCTCGAAGGTATGGAGCACAACAGCATCTGGGGTGGCAAAGTCTTCATGCGCCCTCAAGATCACCAAGCGATCCAAGATGTTCACATCGGCGCACACACGGATGAGGGTATCCTTCACCCGATGGATAACTCTACGTTTGGTTTGTTGGACAACGTAACTGTAGAAATGGCAGCTATGGACAGCCCAACAACATGTGAAATGAAACGCCCTTAATAGGCTTCATTTTTGACCCACCGCTAACTTTACGTTGGCGGTGGGCTACATCCATATAAAACAATAAACGAATAATTGTCTTCCGAGGGGTATGGGCATGGACCTGATACTGGTGAATCTAATTGACGGGCTGGTGTTCGGCCTTCTGCTCTTTATGTTATCGAGCGGCCTAACGCTGATCTTTTCGATGATGGGTGTTTTAAACTTTGCGCACGCCAGCTTTTATATGCTTGGCGCCTACTTTGGATACCAAATCTCAACTGTGCTGGGCATAGGATTTATCGGCGGGCTTATCGTCGCCCCAATCATCGTCGGCCTCGCAGGCGCTGCGATTGAACGTTACGGCCTGCGCCGTGTTCACCAATACGGCCACGTCCCCGAATTGATTTTCACCTTCGGCCTCGCGCTTTTGATCCAAGAAGTGGTCAAATTGTTCTGGGGGCAGAACCAAATCCCATATTTTGAACCAGCATACCTTGATTTCGCGCTGTTCTCTGTGGGTGTCAACGCCATCAAAGCGTACAAAGTCTTCATGATCTTCATCTCCTTGCTCATCTTTGGTGGCCTCCTCTATGTGCTGACCAAAACCCGCATTGGCATGATCATTCAAGCCGCCCTTTCATACCCCAAAACAGTCGAGGCACTGGGCCACAACGTCCCCTTCGTCTTCATGGGTGTGTTTGGTGTGGGCACAGCCCTTGCTGGTGTCGCTGGCGTTATCGCGGGCCCCGCCCTTGGTACATTCCCCGGCATGGCCTTCACCCTTGGCTCCATCGTGTTCGTGACAATCGTTGTGGGCGGCCTTGGATCATTGTGGGGCGCACTTGTTGCCTCCCTGCTGATCGGCTGGATGAGCACGTTCGCTGCGTCCTACAACGTGGAAATGGCGACCATCCTGCAAGCCATCGGCTTTACCGAACCCGAAGTCCTCTCTGACAGCTCGTTCCAAGACCTCTGGTCCCTAACGCTGCCACAAATTGGGCCAATCTTGCCTTACCTCCTTATGGTGCTGATCCTCGTGTTCCGCCCTCAAGGTCTGCTCGGAAAGCGTGAATCATGAGCGTTGCTTCTACAAACACCCGCAAATACGGCGCTGTCACACTTGGCATACTTATGCCGTGGATCGTCTGCGCCGTTATCCTACTGATCTTGCCACAAGTGCTCGGATCGCGCGGCCAACTGACAATCATGTCGCAAATGTCGATCATGGTCGTCTTCGCGCTGGCCTATAACATGTTGCTGGGGCAGGGCGGTATGCTCTCCTTTGGCCACGCGGTCTACGTCGGCATGGGGTCTTTCCTCTGCCTGCATGTCATGAACTCCGCTGGCTTTGGCTCTATTCCACTGCCAATCCTACCGCTTATCGGTGGTCTGTTCGGCCTAGGCTTTGCAATGATCATCGGCAGCTTTTCAACCCGATCCGCTGGCACGGTATTCGCGATGATTACGCTGGGCATCGGTGAATTGATGGCGGCCTGTGTGCTAATCATAGTCGTGTTCTTTGGTGGCGAAGAAGGCATCTCTGGCTACCGCGACGAAGGCCTGCCGTTCTTTGGCCTCGACTTCATCAGCCAAATTGAAGTGTTCTACCTCATCGCATTCTGGCTCTTCACCTCTGCTGCACTGATGTTCTTGTTCTCACGTACTCCCGTTGGCCGCATGGCAAACGCTGTTCGCGACAATCCAGAACGTGCGCAATTCTTGGGCTATTCATCGCGCTGGGTGCGCTTTGTGTCCTTCTCCGCCTCTGGGTTTTTCTGCGGTATCGCGGGCGGCCTGTCCGCCATTCTGTTTGAAATCGCCACCGAAAGCGATCTGAACGTCGCAGCTTCTGGCGTGATCCTACTGATCGTGTTCTTGGGTGGTGTCGGCGTGTTCTGGGGACCAGTCATTGGTGCCATCGTGTTTATCCTGCTGCAAACCGTTCTCGGGTTTCAAACCCACCTTTGGGAACTCTACGTCGGCGTGATCTTTGTAAGCATGGTGATGTTCTTTCCAGGTGGCATAGCGGGGATCATCGTTGCCCACGGCGTCGCCCTCTCGCTTGGCAAGTTGAACCTGCTTATACGACCCTACCTCACCTGTGTTCTACCAGGCTTCATCGGTATCCTTGGCCTGTGTGGTCTTGTGGAGATGATCTTCCACCTACGCGAAGCACCAACAGGCGAATATGAAATGACCCTGTTCTGGACAGACCTAAACACCCACCACGTTTGGCCTTGGCTCATCTTTGGTGGAATCGCGCTTGGCGGTATCTTGATCGCACGTAACCAAATTCCCGTGCTCAAAGAAGCATGGGCCCAAGCCAACACAATCGACACACCTAGCGTAGGAGAGCCAACATGACACCTGCTCTTGAACTTGACGATCTGCGCAAATCTTTTGGCAAAGCCGAGATTATTCGCGGCCTAAACCTTAAGGTTGAAAAAGGCGAACGCCACGCGATCATCGGGCCGAACGGGGCGGGTAAATCCACCATGTTCAACCTGATTACGGGCCGTTTCCCGCAAACATCGGGCTATGTGCGCTTGCACGGCACAGACCTCGCGGGGCTGCAACCGTTTCAAATCAACCGTCTTGGCCTGTCACGCTCGTTCCAGATCACCAACATCTTCCCAAAGATGACAGTGTTCGAAAACCTGCGCTGCTCGCTCCTGTGGTCCTTGGGCTATAAATACAGCTTCTGGAACCTCGTTTCACGCTCACGCGCCCTGAACGAAGGGGCCGAAGTGATCCTAGAGCAAATCAACCTAACCGCACGGCGCGATCTGCCAGCGGGCGTTTTGTCCTACGCAGAACAACGCGCACTGGAAATCGGCATCACCATCGCAGGTGGCGCAGACGTGATTATGCTCGATGAACCCACAGCGGGTATGTCGAACACAGAAACAGATTACATCGTCGATCTGATCGAAAAAGTAACCGAAAACAAAACTCTCATCGTTGTGGAACATGACATGGGCGTGGTCTTCGGCCTTGCGGATCGGATCAGCGTTCTGGTCTACGGCGAGATCATCGCAACGGGCACTCCCGAAGCGGTTCGCGCAGATCAAAAAGTACAAGAGGCCTACTTAGGTGCCGCTTTGGAGGAAGAACACTAATGTTGGAAGTTCGTGATCTACACGCCTATTACGGCAAATCCCACATCCTTCAGGGTGTAAACCTCAACGTTCAAGAAGGCGAAATCGTCGCCCTTTTGGGGCGCAACGGGGTGGGGCGTTCCACCACCTGCAAAGCAATCATGGGCGAGGTGGAACCTCAGGGTTCCGTCATGTTCAAAGGCCAAGAATTGGCTGGCAAAAAGGCGTTCGAAATCGCTAACATCGGCCTTGGGTATGTTCCCGAAAACCGCGATATTTTTCCAGGCCTCACAACCCGTCAAAACCTGATCCTCGGCCTGAAGCCCGGGCAAAAGGACGAAGACGGTCGTTGGTCTATGCAGAACATGTTTGATATGTTCTCAAACCTCAAAGAACGCGCAGATGTCGAAGCCTCCGTTCTGTCGGGGGGCGAACAGCAAATGTTGACCATGTGCCGCACATTGATCGGCGATCCAGAATTTATCATGATCGACGAACCCACAGAAGGACTGTCACCGCAGATGACCCAACGTGTGGCCGAACTGCTCAAAGAAATCGCCAAACGCGGCGTCGCAACTTTGTTGGTGGAACAAAAACTCTCCATCGCAATGGACATCGCAAACCGCGTCTATGTCATGGGCCACGGCCAAGTGGTATTCGAAGGCACCCCAGCCGAACTCAAAGAACGTGAAGACGTGCGCAAAGAGTGGCTGGAAGTTTAATAGGTATTAACGGCTTCTAAAGCCGTTAATACATTCGTTAAAATTAACTTTTGAAAAGTGCCATACAGGTGCCATTCGCTTTGCATACCGTTTGCATACGCTTTGCAGCCTATTTTTGGGCAATATTTTTGCCGTTAACAAAGTGCGTTAACCGTGGTTAACGATCCACTCAATCATCTCATCCATGCTGTCTTTGCCAAAGAACGGCTCATCCCCCACAAACATCATCGGCGCACCAAATGCCCCCCGATCAACGGCTGCTTGTGTCGTGGCAAATAATCCTTCTTTAACATGGGTAGACTGCGCGCCAGCCATGATTTCGCTGGCAGGAAGATTTGCATTTTTTAACGTAGTTTCAATGACTTCTAGGTTATCCATTTTCAACTGGTGCTGCCAAATTGCGTCAAAAACCACATCCAGATATTCGCCGTAATAGTCTTTATCTTGCGCATATAATGCCCCGCGCATCACTGCTGTTGTCATAACAGGTTAATGTGGATTAAACGCAAACGGGATGTCACATTTTTCAATAAATCGGACCATCACGCGTCGGTTTTAATCAATCTTTCCTTTGATCCCGTCAAACTGCACCAAAGGCGGTTTATTTCCTGTTAATTTGAACATTTCACCAAGTAAAACAGGCACATAGCATGCCTTGGCCCCCGCGCACGTTTCGATCTGATCCATGATTTTGTGCATTAAATACACATTTGGACTACCAAAATCGTAAATAAAATCAAAGGTTTTCATCACCATTTTTCCCCATAAGGTCTGATATCCATTTCAAACGTCCAGCCATCGCGTTTTTGCTGATGCAACATCCAATACGCCTCGGCCACAGAATCGGGATCCATCAACGTATCAGGTGCCAAACTGTCAGGATCCACCCCCGCCGCCACCATCCGCTCGCGCACAAACGCCGTGTCTACACCCGCATCAATTACAAGATGCACGACGTGAATTCCTTTTGGTCCCAACTCCTTAGAGAGCGTTTGTGCCAAGGATCGCAACCCGGCTTTGCCCGCCCCAAACGCCGCATAACCCGGCGCGCCACGCAGGCTCGCAGAGGCTCCGGTAAAGAAAATTGAACCCGCGCCTCGTTTGCCCAAATGCTTCGCGGCTTCTCGTCCAACAAGAAAACCAGCAAGGGTCGCCATTTCCCAAATTTTGCGAAAGACACGCGTCGTCGTATCTTCGATGTTAAATCGAACATTTCCACCCACATTGAAAATCACAATGTCAATTGGGCCGACATTTTCTTCAATCTTTTCAAAAGTATCGATAACGTTGTCTTCCAGCCGTGCATCCATCGGATACGCATGCGCAACTCCGCCCATTGCATCGATTTCTGCAACTAAAGGAGCAAGTTTGTCCCCGTTTCGCCGCCCCAAACATACCGTGTAGCCGCCAGTTGCAAATCTCTTCGCAATGGCTGCTCCGATGTAATCTCCGGCACCAATAATCAGGGCAATAGGCATGTTTGGCTCCATAGTTTGACGCCAACCTAAAAACTCAGCAACCCGCCTGTCAAACGCTCCGCTGCGTTATTTTCACATTGCTTGGAAAAGCCAAAGAATCCTACTTACAAGATCATTTAAATGGGTAAACTAACGTAAAATTAAGGGAGAGATGCTATGCAAGGCCTCATGATGAACCGCCCACTTCGGGTGAACGATATTCTAAACTTCGCGGCGGAAGTTCATGGTGACAGCGAAGTTGTCTCAGTCACGGTCGAAGGCGGCATTCACCGCACAAATTATCGTGGTATCGAAAAAAGAACGCGCAAACTCGCAAATGCGCTTATAAAACTCGGCGTCACCCAAGGAGACCGTGTTGCAACACTGGCATGGAACGGCTACCGCCATCTTGAATTATACTACGGCATCGCTGGCATTGGTGCTGTTTGCCACACGATAAACCCGCGCCTTTCTGCGGAACAGATGATCTACATCGTTAACCATGCCGAAGACAAAGTCATCTTTGTCGATCTGACATTTATACCTATTCTCAACGCCTTACAGGCGAATTTTTCCAAAGATTTGGTCTATGTGGCGATGACAGATCGCGCACATATGCCAGAAACGGACATCCCAAATCTGCTCTGCTACGAAGACTTGATGGATGCGGAAAACGAAACGTTTGAATGGCCAGAATTCGACGAAAACACAGCGTGCGGTCTTTGCTATACCTCGGGCACCACAGGTAATCCGAAAGGCGCACTTTACTCTCACCGGTCCACTGTCTTGCACGCAATGATGGGCGTTATTTCCCTGCAAACTTGTCTCCGGCCGGGCAAACGGATCCTGCCTGTGGTGCCGCTTTTCCATGTCAACGCATGGGGCCTCCCCTATGCTGCGCCCCTTTCTGGTGCGTCATTAATTTTCCCTGGCGCGGCAATGGACGGACCGAGCATTTTCAAACTTATGGACGAAGAAAATGTCTTTTCGGCGTGGGGCGTTCCAACCGTCTGGATGGGTTTGCTTGCTGAAATCAAAGCACAGGGTGGCAAGCCAAAATCCTTTGGAGAGGTCATCATCGGTGGTTCCGCTGCGCCACGACCAATGATTGAAGCGTTTGAAAACATGGATGTTTCCGTGTCCCACGCTTGGGGTATGACCGAGATGAGCCCGATTGGGACGGTTGGTGTTTTGAACCTAGAACAAGACGCGTTGTCAATGCAGGACCGAATTGATTTAAAGGCAAAACAAGGTCGCCGCGTGTTTGGCGTGGAATTGAAAATCACCGATGAAGATGGCACCAAAATGCCACATGACGGTATCGCACAAGGCGAATTATTCGTGCGCGGCAACGCAGTTGTTTCGGGTTATTTCAAGAACGAAGAGGCTACCAAATCGGCCGTTGATGGTGAGGGTTGGTTCGGCACAGGCGACGTCGCCAAGATTGAACCCAGCGGTATGCTTACAATCACAGATCGTGCCAAAGATTTGATCAAATCTGGCGGTGAATGGATCAGCTCTATCGACGTTGAAAACATGGCGATGGCGCATCCAGATGTAGCCAATTGCGCCGTGATCGCGATCCCTGATCCTAAATGGGATGAACGCCCGCTTTTGATAGTTGTACCGGCTGAGGGCGCGACAAACGATGCAGGCAGTATTCTGGCGCATTTGGCAGGTAACCTTGCGAAATGGCAACTGCCAGATAATGTTGTTTTTGTTAGCGAATTACCACTTACGGCGACAGGAAAAGTATCGAAATTGACGCTGCGCCAAAAACACAATGACGGAACGCTGGCGGGATGAGCAAACCTGATTTCACCATTGAGGAATTAGGCTGCGGTATTACTCGTTTGATGTTGCACCGCGCGCCTGTGAACGCGCTAACGCCTGCATTTTTGGATGATTTATCGGGCTTTTATGATGATGTCGCAGCGGATCTAAAAGTGCGTGCCATTATCGTGGCAAGCGCGCAAAAGGTGTTGTCAGGCGGGCTTGACCTGAAAGAAGCGCAAGGCTTTGATAAAGCAGATGAAATGGAAATTGTGCGTGCCTTGAATCAAAGTTTAACAAAGCTGTACGGCCTGCCAAAACCTACGATCTGCGCGGTGAACGGTGCGGCAATTGCAGGTGGATTTTTCTTTGTTCTTGGGTGTGATTACCGCATTGGCAGCACACGTGCGAGCGTGGGGCTGGCAGAAGTACGTGTTGGTGCGACATTGCCCGCTGGCCCAGAAGAAATTGCAAAAGCCGAGCTGCATCCCAATGATTTACGCAAGCTGCTTTTAAGCGGGCAACCGATGAAAGCGGATCAAGCGTTAGCCGCTGGAATTTTGGACGAGGTTGTCGACCCAGATATGCTTTCAGAACGTGCGCTGAAAGTGGCGCAAAGCTATGCTGCGTTGCCGCCAAAAACATATGCGATGGCCAAGCGGCAACTGCGCCAAGGAACCGTGCAGCGTATTGAAACTGCAATGAAAAACGGGGCGAACACACCCAAAGGTGGCTGGTTTTCCGATGAAACAAAGCCAGCCATGAAAGCAATGTTCGACCCGAAGTAATCCATAGAAAGATCGAAACATGACCTCATCAAAATTTAAGTTTGTCCCAGCACGATTGCAACGGATTGCCGACTGGATGGATGGCTATGTCACGGATCGAAAGTTCGCGGGATCGTCTGTTTTGATCAATCGTGGCGGCCAAGAAGCATATTTCAACGCCGCCGGGTTGCGCGATGTTGAAAACGGATTGCCGTTTGAACGTGACACAATCGCGCGCATTTATTCGATGACAAAACCGATCACATCAGTCGCGATTATGATGTTGGTAGAGAAGGGATTGATACACCTCGAAGCACCGCTTTGTGATTTTGTGCCAGAGTTCGCAAATTGTACGGCGTTGATCAAAGGTGCCACATCGATTGATCAAACTGAACCTTCGCTGTCGCCCACGTTGCATCAGCTTTTGACCCATACCAGCGGGCTAACTTACCCTTTTAATCCAGGGATTTTACCCAAAGCGATGGAAGCGAAAGACCTTATTTTTAAGGGACAACAAGGCCCGTTGGCAGATGTAGTTCTCGAATTGGCGACTTTGCCATTGGCGTTTCAGCCAGGATTGCGTTGGGAATATTCCGTGTCTATGGATGTTCTGGGACGTGTGATTGAGGTGGTAAGCGGGCAGCCCCTTGATGTGTTTCTTCAGGAAAATATTCTTGATCCACTTGGCATGTCCGAAACACGGTTTTCAGTTCCTGAAGGTGCCTTGGATCGTTTTGCGAGCCTTTATACTCCGCTGTCTGGCAATGCGATGGACCTGAATTCGGTCAAGACGGGCAGTGACACGTTGCGTTTGGTCGACAGTGCTCCAAAGACGCCGTTTACCAACACGAAAACGTTTTCGGGCGGTGGCGGCCTTGTCGGAACAATCGACGATTACATGCGGTTTTGCGAGATGTTCCGCCAAGGCGGCGTGTTGGGTGAAACACGGCTTTTGTCGCCTTTGACCGTAGAATTCATGGGCCGCAATCACTTAAGCGGCGACATTGCAGACATGGGACCAAGCAGTTTTGCCGAACAGCCAATGGAAGGCATGGGCTTTGGTTTGGGCGGTTCGGTTTTACGCAATCCAGGCCGCGTTTGTTGCCCTGGTAGTGTTGGGGATTTCAGCTGGGGCGGTATGGCATCCACGTTCTTTTGGATTGATCCGGTGCTTGATATGTCCGTTGTTTTCTTTACGCAACTGTCGCCCAGCAGCAGTTATCCTGCACGCGCCCAATTAAAGGCGATCATCCACGGGGCACTTGTTTAATGGCCAATGAGCGCACGATTTTATGGCATCCAACGCCAGAACGTGCAGCCGAGAGCCGTATGGCGGATTACACGGCGTTTCTTGCGGAAAATCGCGGTTTGGAATTTGGAGATTACAACGCGATGTGGGCGTGGAGCGTTACCGAAATTGAAGCGTTTTGGGCAACGATTTGGGACTTTTTTGAAATACCATCCTCGCAGCCTTACACCGCGATTTTGGATCAACGGGTTATGCCGGGCGCAAAGTGGTTTGCTGGGGCGCAGTTAAATTATACCGACTGTATTTTGCGATATGCTAACGCGCATCCGAACGACACTGCGATTGTCTGCCAATCAGAAACCTTTGGTCGCGAAGTTTTGACGTGGGGTGAATTGAAATCACAAATTTCCAGCGTTGCCAGCCACTTATCCGATCTGGGCATTGTAAAGGGCGACCGTGTTGTGGCGGTTCTTCCCAATACCTCCGCTGCGATTATTGCATTTTTGGCGACGGCCAGCCTTGGGGCTATTTGGTCTTTGTGCGCACCAGATATGGGGCACGTTGCGATTGTGGATCGTTTTGCACAGATCGAGCCAATGGTGTTGATCACACAAGATAGCTACGTTCACGCAGGAAAAACTGTTGATCGGAGCAAAGTGATTGATGTGGTGGCAAACAGCTTGCCCACGATGCAGCATCATGTCCGTGTGGCTGCTGAAGGGGCTGGTACGCGCTGGTCCGATTTATTGGATCGTGATGTGCCGCTTGAAACCGCGCAAGTCCCGTTCGATCACCCGCTTTGGGTGGTTTATTCTTCGGGAACGACGGGCAATCCGAAGCCGATTGTTCACGGCCACGGTGGCGCGCTCGTTGAAGGTGCAAAGCAATCGTTGCATCAGGATTTCAAGGTAGGTGAGCGGTTTTGTTGGCTGACATCTTCTGGTTGGATCATGTGGAATGCGCAGGTCGCAGCACTGGGGCAGGGCATGACGGTTTGCCTGTTTGATGGTGCGCCGAACTATCCTGAATGGTCGCGCGTTTGGCAATTCGTGGCGGAGGAACGTTTGAATTATTTTGGCGCAGGGGCGGCCTTTTTCGCCAGCTGTGCAAAGGCTGGCGTTAAACCTTCGCTGGATTTTGATCTATCTGTTTTGCACTCGCTTGGCTCAACCGGATCACCGCTGTCTGAGGATGCCTATGACTGGATTTATCAAGCCGTAAAGGGCGATGTGTGGCTTGCGCCTATCGCTGGGGGGACAGATTTTGCAGGCGCGTTTGTTTGCGGAAATCCGATGTTGCCCGTGCGTACAGGAGAGATGCAAGTTCGCGCCCTTGGAAATGCCGTGAGGGCCTTTGATGTGGACGGAAATGAGGTGATTGGTGAGGTTGGCGAATTGGTTTGTACCGAGCCATTGCCCTCTATGCCGTTGTTTTTCTGGGGGGATGAAGACGGCTCTCGTTTGCATGACAGCTATTTTGATACCTATCCAAATGTTTGGCGGCACGGCGACTGGATTGAGATAACACCTGAAGGTGGCTCGGTTATTTATGGGCGTTCTGATGCCACGATTAACCGGAAGGGGCTGCGTCTTGGCTCGTCCGAGATTTATCAGGCGGTTGAAGGATTAGATGCAATCCTCGACAGTCTTGTGGTGGATTTAGAATTCTTGGGGTATGACAGTTTCATGCCCTTGTTTGTGGTTCTACGTGATGGAATTATGTTGGATGATGTCCTAAAAACGCAGATTAACGACGCTATTAAAAATGGTGTTTCTGCACGGTTTCAGCCAAATGAAATACGCCAAGTGGCTGAAATTCCGCGCACGCTTTCTGGTAAAAAGCTAGAGATTCCGGTGAAAAAACTGTTACTGGGCGGAGACCCAGCCAAAGTGGTGAACCGTGACAGCATGGCCAACCCAGATAGCTTTGACACGTTTATTGCCTACGCGGCAGAAAGAAACACCTGATGTCTGATGAATTGGCTGAGTTGCTGAACCTTTTGGAAATTGAGCAATTAGAGGTCGATTTATTTCGCGGTATCGGTGAGGGCGGTGAAACGACGGTTCGTATTTTTGGCGGGCAGGTTATCGCGCAAGCCTTGGCGGCGGCCTATAAAACTGTTGAAGGGCGGCTGTGCCATTCTTTGCACGCCTATTTTATTCGCCCCGGTGATCCGTCTATTCCCGTGATTTACAGCGTGGATCGCGCGCGTGACGGGGGCAGTTTCACAACACGGCGGGTCATTGCGATACAGCATGGCAAGCAAATCTTGAACATGTCAGCCTCGTTCCATGTGAACGAGGATGGTTGGGATCATCAGCACGTTATGCCCCAAACAAAGGGGCCGGACGGGTTGCAATCACGTGCCGAACAACGCGAAGAAAATATTGATCGCATTCCTGAAAAGTACCGCAGCGATTTTCTGCGAAAACGTCCGATTGAAATTCGTGAAGTCGCGCCGCAGGATTGGTTTGAACCCGTTAAAGCCAGCGACGAAAACCACCTGTGGTTTCGTGTGCCTGGGGCTGCCGGTGCGGATGCGAAAATGCAGCATTGCTTGCTTGCCTATGCGTCTGACATGAACCTGTTGGGGTCGTCACTGCGTCCGCACGGGCAATCGTTTTTCAAGGGGCAAGTGATGACGGCCAGTTTGGATCACGCGATGTGGTTTCATAAACCCGTAAACTTTGAGGATTGGCATTTGTATTCCATGGACAGCCCGTTCACGGGCAATGCACGGGGCTTTAACCGAGGGACCATATTTACGCAAAGCGGCGAATTGGTTGCCAGTGTGGCGCAAGAAGGTTTGGTGCGTCCGATTAAAAAGGATCACGAGGCATGAAATCTTGGATCGCAGAAGCCGCCAATCGAAATAAGTGGTTAGCGCAGCATGTTGAAGAAACGATTGCCCCTGAAATAGAGATTGTTGATCCCCACCACCATCTGTGGAACCGCGATGAAACGGCCTATGAATTGGGCGGATTGTGGGCTGATATAGGGGCTGGGCACAACGTTGTGCAAACGGTTTTTATTGAATGTCATTCGAATTATTACGCGGATGTCGAAGATGGTTTTGCCCCAGTGGGCGAGACAGCATACGTGGCAGGGCAGGCTGCTTTGGCTGCGCGTGACACATCCAAGGCCCAGATTGCAGGAATTGTTGCGCACGCAGATTTGCGGCGCGAAAACCTTGGCGAGGTTCTGGATGCACACAGTGCCGTTGGCGGAAATCTGTTTAAAGGTATTCGCCATGCGCTGGCATGGGACGAAAATATTGGTGATCTGAAGATCGCACCACGCGGCGATAAGGATATTTCTATTGATCCAAATTTCAGGCGCGGAATGGCCGAATTGGGCCGTCGTGGTTTGGCCTATGATACTTGGCATTATCACTATCAAAACCAAGAATTTTTGGCACTCGCACAAGCGGTTCCAAAAACGACGATGGTTCTGGATCATTTCGGAACACCGCTTGGTGTTGGACGGTTTGCGGGCAAACGGGATGAAATTTTTGCGGCTTGGAAAGATGATATTGCGGCACTTGCTGAATGTCCGAATGTGGTGGCAAAACTGGGTGGGATGGCGATGCCTGACAATGGGTATGGGTGGCACGAACGTGCACAACCCATTGGTTCAGAAGAATTTGTTGAGGTAATGGCGCCTTGGTATCACCACACGATTGAATGTTTTGGCGCACAGCGTTGCATGTTTGAAAGCAACTTTCCCGTGGATCGCGCATCAATCAGTTACAATGTTTTGTGGAATGGTTTGAAAAAACTAGCAGCGCCGTATTCAACAGCGGATCAAGCGCAGATGTTTGCAGGAACAGCGCGTGATGTTTACCAGCTTGAGGATCGATGATCGAAGCCTAGGCCCCGATCAACATTTTTCGATTTATTCAAAATCACCATATTTGCGGTTCAACTTGCGCATGCCGCCGATCCAACGATCGTAATTTGATGCTTTGATCTGCATGTAATCCGCCACTTCGGGGTGAGGGAGCACAAGGAAGGTTTCATCGCGGATGGTTTGAACGCAGGCTTCCGCCACGGGTTCAGGTTCCATCATGCCGTCAATGGCTGCAACGTGGTCTTCGTGACCTTTGGTCATTTCCGTACGCACAGCCTGTGGGCACAGCACGGATACTTTGATGCCTTGATCGCCATACGTCAGCGCGAGCCATTCTGCGAGGCCAACAGCCGCGTGTTTGGTCACACCGTAAGGGGCTGAACCAATCTGGTTTAACAGGCCCGCCGCCGACGATGTATTCAACAAATACCCACCGCCGCGTTCTGTCATCATCGGTACAAGGTGACGCGCGGCATAAACGTGAGACATGACATTCACGTCCCAGATGTTTTGCCACGCGTCGTTTTCGACCTCGACACCGCCAGCGATAGAAATACCGGCGTTGGAGCAGAACAGCTCAATTGGGCCTTGTTCTGCTTCGGTTTTGTCGATGAGGGCTTTGATCTCAGCCTCGACGCCAACATTCAGTTGAAAGGACACGCCGCCGATTTTAGCTGCGGTTGCTGCCGCGCCTTCGCCGTTCATGTCTGCGCAAACCACACATTTCGCACCCTCTGCGGCAAAGCGGATGGCCATTGCGCGGCCAATACCGCTGGCGGCCCCTGTGACGACGATGATTTTGTCTTTAAGTTCCATGTTGGCTCCTTAAGTCCACATAACCGAACCGCCATCAACGGTGAGGGCCTGTCCTGTGATGTATTGGCCCGCGCGGGAACCAAGAAAGACAGCGATGCCCTCAAAGTCTTCGGGTTCACCAAAACGGCGCAGCGGGATTTCACGTTGGGCGTGTTCTGCGGCTTTGGGATTGTCCCACAACTCGCGTGCGAATTCGGTTTTTACCACACCTGGACACAGCGCATTGACGCGAATGCCTTTGGGGCCGAATTCAGCGGCTAGGTTACGAACAAGGCCGATCACTGCCAGCTTGGACATCGCGTAAGTACCAAGCATGATCGACGGTTTGAACGCGCCGATTGATGAGGTGTACAACATTGAACCGCCACCAAGTTCTGCCATGTCAGGCGCGGTTAATTGCGCGAGCCACAGGTTGGATTGCACGTTCACTTGCATGGTTTTTTCATAGGCTTTGTCTGAAATTTCGGACGTGACACCGTAGTAGGGGTTCACGCCTGCATTGCCGACAACGATGGATGCTTTGCCTGCAAGTTCACTAGACTTAGAAACCAGTTCTTCCAGCTGGTCTTTGTATCCCGCGTTTGCAGCAACGCCGTAGGCGCGTTCGGCGCCACAGGCTTCGTTTATGGCATCTGCCGCTGCATCCAAATCGGCTTGCGTGCGCGAAGATATCACAACCTTCGCACCTTGTTTCGCAAGGCCTTGGGCCATTTGAAAGCCCATGCCTTTGGACGCACCCGTAAGGATTGCGGTTTTGCCTGTTAGGTCAAAAAGATCAGACATTTTGGCTCCTATGACTTTTTGCTGTGCATTTTAGCAGCACCGCGTTCATTGGAGTTTTTGAATGTCTGAACTTCGGCGCGGGCTACAACGTGGTGGTGTACTTCATCGGGACCATCCGCAAAGCGCAACGTGCGCTGACCAGCGTACATATCAGACAGCGGAAACCACTGTGAAATGCCAGCCGCGCCGTGGATTTGCATGGATTGATCGATGATCTGACAGACCTTTTCAGGTACCATCGCCTTAACCGCAGACACCCAAATGCGGGCTTCTTTATTGCCAAGAACATCCATTGCGCGCGCGGCTTTCAAAACCATCAAGCGCATGGCTTCGATTTCGATACGGGCACGGGAGATAGTTTCCATGTTTTTGCCTAGATCGATGATTTTCTTACCGAATGCTTCGCGCGAAAGGGAGCGATCTAGCATCATATCAAGCGCACGTTCTGCCTGACCAATGGAGCGCATACAGTGATGAATACGGCCAGGGCCGAGGCGCACTTGGCTGATTTCAAAGCCACGACCTTCGCCGAGCAGCATGTTTTCTTCTGGGACACGCACATTGGTGAATTTGATGTGCATGTGGCCGTGTGGCGCATCATCATGACCAAATACGTGCATTGGGCCGATGATTTCAACACCAGGGGCGTCGATCGGTACAAGGATCTGGCTTTGTTGTTTGAATGTTTCCGCATCAGGGGATGTTTTCACCATCGTTATCATGATCTTACAGCGTGGATCGCCCGCACCAGAGATGTAAAATTTCTCGCCGTTGATTACCCATTCGCCGTTTTCTAGAACAGCAGAAGTCGCGATATTCTTGGCATCTGATGACGCAACATTCGGTTCGGTCATCGCGTAGGCAGAACGAATTTTACCTGCGAGAAGTGGCTTTAGCCATTCTTCTTTTTGCGCTGGCGTACCGATGCGTTCCAATACTTCCATGTTGCCGGTATCAGGTGCGGAACAGTTCATGGTTTCGGATGCCAATGGGTTTTTGCCAAGTTCCGCAGCGATGTAAGCATAATCTAGGTTAGACAAGCCTTCGCCTGTTTCAGCGTCGGGCAGGAAGAAGTTCCACAAACCACTTGCGCGCGCTTTGTCTTTTACCGTTTCCAACAGTTCCAACTGACCAGGCGCATAAGACCAACGATCCGCGCGGCCTTCGCCAAGTTTGTAGTACTCTTCGGTGATTGGATCGACGTTATCACGGATGTGCGTGATCACTGCGTCCAACAATGGTTGCGCCTTTTCAGACATTGCAAGCTGGTTGAGGGCTGCATTGTTAATTCCCATAGACATAGTGGTATTCCTTTCCGCCTTAGCGGTTGACCCAATTGGGTTTGCGTTTCTCGACAAAGGCGGTGACGCCTTCTTTGAAATCTTCGGTTTTCATCAAATCCGCGATCACTTCGCGGGAGTATAGGTTGCTGGCTTCTAATCCTTCGGCCACGGCCAACGCGTTCAAAACACGTTTGGTCGCTTTGACCGACGACGGCGAAACAGAGGCGATTTCGTTGGCCTTGGCCATTGCCACGTCCATCAGATCGGCGTGTGGAACAACTTGGTTTACCATGCCAAGTGCGAGGGCTTCTGCCGTATCGACTTTGCGCCCAGTGAACATGATTTCCTGTGCTGCAAGGCGGCCGATGTAGCGCGACAAGCGTTGCACCCCAGATGCGGCGGCAAAGAAGCCGACTTTGACTTCGGGTAGGGCAAAGGTTGCTTGGTTTGATGCAATGATGATGTCGCATGAAAGGGCAGTTTCAAACCCGCCGCCCATTGCAAAACCGTTTACTGCGGCGATGATCGGTTTTTCCAGATCAAAGCGGGAAGACAGCCCCGCAAAACCATTCGTGGACTTCGGCTGCGCACCCCCTTGCGAGGTCCATTTCAGATCGTTCCCAGCCGTAAACGCCTTGTCGCCAGCCCCAGTGAGGACTGCGACCCATTGGTCTTCGGATGCTGCGAATTTGTCCCAGCAATCAGACATTTCGTCGTGCATCGGGCCGTGCACCGCGTTGTAGACCTCGGGTCGGTTCATTGTGACCTTTAGAACGTTCCCGATTTGCTCGGTGGTGATAAATTCATACGCCATTATGCGCCTCCATTTGTTTTCAGGCCGCCCGTGTTGATTTCGGTAAACTTGCCGCCGTTCGCTGCCAATTCGCGTAGCAATGGTGCTGGTTCACAAGTCGGATCATCTTTGGCGAGCAGTTCCATTTTGGCCAAAACGGCAGAAGCACCGACCGTATCGCCATAAAACATTGGGCCACCTTTGTCTGCGGGCCAGCCATAGCCGTTGATCCAGACTACATCTATGTCAGACGGGCGTTGGGCCTTGTTTTCCTCAAGGATTTTAACAGACTCGTTTATCATCGGATAAATACACGCCTCGATGATCTCATTTGCGGGCATTGAAGTTGGTTCTGCGCCCGTGATATCGCGGATTACCTTTGTGGCCACATCGGACGGGGTGTGTTTGCGGTTTTCGTCGTAATCATAAAAACCAGCCTGTGTTTTTTGCCCGCGACGATCCATTTCACAAAGTGCATCGCGGATTGGATTGGCGGTTACTGCGCCCTTTGACCATCCGATATCAAGGCCAGCAAGGTCGGACATTTGGAAAGGGCCCATACGGAACCCGAATGCGTTTAGGGCTGCATCCACATCCCAAGGCATCACCCCTTTGTCCAGCAAACGGTTGGCTTGGGCTTGACGTGCGAACAAGATGCGATTGCCAACGAAACCGGGGCAAACCCCGACAAGTGCCGCGACTTTGCCGATTGTTTTTGCAAGCGTCATGCAGGTTGCAACAACATCATCTGCCGTGTTATCAGCGCGAACAATTTCGAGCAATTTCATTACGTTGGCAGGGGAAAAGAAGTGCAGCCCGATCACGTCTTGCGGGCGTTTGGTAACGCTCGCAATTTCATCAATATCAAGTGCGGAGGTGTTGGTGGCCAGAATAGCGCCGTCTTTCATCACGCGATCCAGCGTGGTGAAAATCTCTTTTTTCACATCCATGTTTTCGAAAACGGCTTCGATAACGAGGTCACAGTCAGCTAAATCTTCGAGGGAAAGCGTACCGACAAAACGGGACATGCGTTCGTCGACTTCTTCCATCGGGAAACGGCCCCGTTTGGCAGAGCGTTCATAATTGCCGCGTACAACTTTCAGGCCACGATCAAGCGCGTCTTGTTGGGTTTCTACGATCTTTACGGTCAATCCCGCATTCACAAAGTTCATCGAAATACCGCCACCCATCGTGCCAGCGCCAATCACGCCAACGGTTTTGATCGGGCGATGGGGCGTGCCTTCAGGCAGGGACGGAACCTCCCATGCCTGCGTTCCTGCGGTTTCCAAATAGGAAGCGACGTCCATGTTTATGTATCCTTGCTGAGGCAGTTTTGTTGCAACACGTGGCGGTCGATTTTATCGGTTGCACCGCGCGGGAGTGCCGTGTCGAGAAACCAGAAATGATCTGGGATTTTGAAATGTGCGATGTGGTCTTTTAGGAATGATTGCAGATCTTGTTTCGTTGCAGTTTGGCCTTTGGCAAATGTGATGCCGACGCCAACAGTTTCGCCCAAACGCTCATCTGGTACAGAAAATGCGCCTGCTTCTAAAATGGCGGGATGTTTGTGCAACGCGCCTTCAACATCTAGGCAGGCGATGTTTTCCCCGCCCCGAATGATGATGTTCTTTTTGCGATCGACGATTGTGACGTATCCATCGCTGTCGAGTGTTGCCAAATCGCCTGTGCGCAGCCAGCCGTTTTGAAACACTTCGGCGGTTGCTTTTGGTTTGTTCAGGTAACACCGCATGTTGGCGGGGCTTTTAACAGTCAGCTCCCCGATTTCCCCAAGTGGTACTTCGTTTCCAGCATCATCCAAGATCGCGAGATCTTGGATGGGGGGGAGCAATCGTCCTGCTGCCGCTGGTTTTTCCACGTAATCTGGGCCTGCAATTCCAAGGCCTACAGCATTCGTTTCGGTCATGCCCCAACCCGAAGCGACGACTGCTTTGGGGAATGTGTCTTGGAGTTGGCCGACTTGCGATGCTGGGCGTTTTGCACCGCCTGCGCCAACGTATTGTAAGCCGTCGAGGGGTTTGCCCATCTGTTTGGCCGCTTGCATTAAGTCCGCGGATTGCGTCGGGACACCCAAGAAACGGGTAATCTTTTCCCGCTCGATTGTATTTACGGCGTTCCCTGCATCCCATTTGTGCAAAAGAACCAGCTTTGCGCCCATCGGCAGGCTGAGTAAAAACATCGGGTGCGTGGCTGTTACGTGGAACAACGGCGTTACAATCAAAATGGATTGCGGGCCAGGATCAGGGGCCGGGGGATCGTTGGGATCGGCCATCAAGCCAGGTAGAAATAGTGACATGGCCCATGTGAACACCGCAGAAATTGCGCCGCGATGAGTTTGCACAACGCCTTTTGGATGGCCTGTGGTGCCCGAGGAATACATGACGGCCATATCGTCATCTGGTTGGATGATTGCGTCTGGCCACTCCGACGAGGATGTCGCCGCAAGTAAGTTTTCGTAAGTAGGCCCGTCTGTTTTAGCGTCGCGCAACCCAACCATTTTGGGCACTTTGTTAGGCCCTAGTGCTGCGATCCGTTCAAATCTGGGACCATCTGCAAATACGAGGGCCGCGCCGCTGTCTGAAAGGGCGTAATCTAATTCGTCGGTGGTCCACCAAGCGTTTAAAAACACCACGACCGCGCCGATGCTGGTGATGGCCATCATCAAAATCGGCAGCTCGGGGTAGTTGCGCATTGCCAAGGCAACACGGTCGCCTTGTTTCACGCCCAGATCATTTTTCAACACGGATGCCATTTTGCAGACCTCGCTGCAAAACGCGTCGTAACTCCAGCGTTCGTTCTGATAAACGAGGTATTCGTTTTGGCCTTCGCCGTGCGCTGGGCGACTGGTTTGTAACAGCTCGCGCAGGTTTTTCGGAGTGTTTTTGAACACACGATACTGCGTGCCACGAATATCCGCTGTGGTAAGTTCAAAGCGTGGATCGTTTGTTGTTAGATGTGCTGATGCTTCAGCTAAAGTCATGCCTGTCATTGTACGATCCTCGCAATAAAAGCGCGGCGCGAAATAGCAGATGCTGTGCACATCATTAGCGTCATGATCCCTCCCAAGATGAGGCGTGCCGATACATATGGGCCGCCTCGCATTTGTTTAAGTCATAACATCGCAGGGGCCATTGCAAGTCCTTTGCTGAAATTTCGCAGCGTAACTCGGGCTATCACGCAGGGTGCATCGCCGTGGTTGGTTAAGTTAGCAGGCGGATTGCTGTGTTAGGCGTCATTTTCCTGCTTGCGGCTTTGACGATGTGAAGGCACGGTCTATAGCAACGGTCGAATCTAGGTGTTGTGACAACTGATCTGGTTTGGCACGAGGTTAATAATGGGCGTAATCGCCCTGTTTTGGAGGAAAAATGCAGTATCATACGCCAAATAGTTTTGATGATGCCGTAGCAATTGCCAAGGATGCAAAAGGCGTGACCCGCTTTCTTGCTGGTGGAACCGATGTTTTGGTTCAATTGCGCGCGGATATTGTTACGCCAGATGTTTTAATTGATGTGAAAAAAATTGACGGTGTGTCCGAGATTGCGTGTGATGGTGATGGGTGGCGCATTGGTGTCGCAGTTACGGGCGCCGAGATGACAGAGCATGATGCCCTGTCCAAGGATTGGCCTGGCGTTGTCGAGGCGATGGATTTGGTTGGATCGACACAAATTCAGGGGCGTGCAACATTGACAGGAAACCTGTGCAACGGATCACCAGCAGCGGATAGCGTTCCTGCGATGGTCGCGGCTGAAGCCACTGTTTCGGTGACTGGCCCAAGCGGGGCACGCACGGTAGCGGTGGAAGACATTCCAACAGCACCGGGCAAAACCAGCTTGGCAGTGGGCGAAATGATTACTTCGGTTTATCTGCCAGCGCGCGGTGCAAATGCAGGGGATGCATATTTGCGGTTCATTCCACGTACGGAAATGGACATCGCGGTTGTGGGCTGCGCGGTAAACTTACAACTTGATGGTAAGAAAATTATCAAAGCGCGTGTTGCGCTTGGTGCGGTTGCGCCAACTGTTTTGTTGGTTGAAGAAGCGGCAAATGCGATCATCGGCACTGAGTTGGATGATGCGGCCCTTGAAAAATTGGCAGCGGCGGCATCAGCGGCCTGTAACCCAATCACAGATAAACGCGGAACGATTGCGTTTCGCACCCATGTAGCAGGTGTGCTTGCACGTCGCGCTGCGAAAATTGCATACGAGCGTGCGGAGGCAGCATCATGATCCATGTAAACACCAAAGTGAATGGCGACGAAGTTGAGTTTCTGTGTGATCCGCGCGAAACCTTGCTGGACGCGTTACGCGACCAATTGGGCCTGACGGGGGCCAAAGAAGGCTGTGGTACAGGGGATTGCGGTGCGTGTTCCGTGACAATGGACGGCCGTTTGGTGTGTTCATGTCTCGTGCTTGGGGCAGAGGCCGAGGGCAAAGAGATCGGGACTGTTGAAGGGATTGCAAACGGCGAAAAGCTGCACCCTTTGCAAGAGAAGTTCATCGAACATGCGGCCCTACAATGTGGCATCTGTACACCTGGCATTTTGGTGGCAACAAAATCGCTGCTGGAAAAACACCCTGACCCAACCGAAACGCAAGTGCGGTATTGGTTAGCGGGCAATCTGTGCCGTTGCACGGGTTACGATAAAATTATTCGCGCAGTTATGGATAGTGCTGCTGACCTTAGAAAGGCTTCTTAATATGGCTTTTGATGAAGTAAAGACAACAGATTTCAAAGTAGTTGGTAAGCGCGTAAAGCGCCCTGATGGGATGGATAAAGTTACGGGTAAGGCAAAGTTTGGTGCCGATGTTGTGGCACCTGGTATGTTGCATGCTGCGATTGTGCGTTCACCCCATGCGCATGCGCGGATCATTAAGATCGATACAAGCAAGGCCGAGGCCCTGAAAGGTGTGAAGGGTGTTGTAACCCGTGCTGATTTTGCTGCGGGTCTTTCTGGTGGCAATCTTGATGTTCTTGAAAATGTAATGGCAGGTGAAAAAGCCCTGTATGACGGGCATGCGGTTGCTGCTGTTGCCGCGATTTCGCCACTGATTGCACGCGACGCCATGAAGTTGGTTGAGGTGGAATATGAAATTCTGCCCCACGTTACTGACGTCGATAAAGCGATGGGTGCTGACGCGCCTATCATCCGTGCTGGAACGGCCGATAAAACTGTACCAGCAGGTATGCACGCCAATGTTGTTCGCTATCACGAAAGTGGTCATGGAGATGTGGATGCAGGCTTTGCCGAAGCTGATTTGGTGATTGAAGATAGCTTTAAAACTGAGGCAACCCATCAAGGTTACATCGAGCCACACGCTTGTTTGGCATCAATGGGCGAAGGCAACGGCGATTTGTGGTGTTGCACGCAAGGCCATTGGAATGTGCAGAAATTATGTGCGGCGATGCTTGGTCTAGAGCAATCGCAACTGCGGGTAACGGCGTCTGAAATTGGTGGCGGTTTTGGTGGTAAAACCGCTGTGTTCATCGAACCTGTTGCCTTGGCGTTGTCACGCAAAACCAATCGCCCTGTGAAATTGGTCATGAGCCGATCGGAAGTGTTCCGTGCGACTGGCCCGACATCTTCGACGTCTATGGACATCAAAATCGGGATGAAAAAGGACGGCACTATCACTGCAGGTCAGGGTATGTTCCGTTTGCAAGGCGGGGCTTTCCCCGGTGCGCCGATGGAATTTACCGCGATGTGTGCGTTTGCGCCCTATAATTTGAAGCACGTTAAACAAATGGGTTTTGACGTTTTGGCCAATCGTCCAAAACAAGCGGCATATCGTGCGCCCGGATCACCGATGGCGGCATTTGCAGTTGAATCTGTGATTGATGAATTGTGCAAACAACTTGGACTTGACCCATTGGAGGTGCGTTTGAAAAACGCATCTGCGCAAGGCACAAAAGCCAGCTTTGGCCCAACTTGGGATCGCATTGGTTTGGTTGAAACACTGGAAGCGGCAAAAGCGCATCCGCATTATTCTGCGCCGACCAAGCCTGGGCAAGGTCGCGGGATTTCCTGTGGGTTCTGGTTTAACCACGGCGGCGAAACATCTGTGACGTTAGCGCTGTCCGAAGATGGCACAGCGCAATTGTCCGTTGGTACACCTGATATCGGTGGTTCACGGGCGTCTATGGCGCAAATGGCTGCAGAAGAATTGGGCATTCCGTACGAAAATGTTCGTACAACAATCGCGGATACGGCGACGCTTGGCTACAACGAGGTGTCTCACGGTTCTCGTGTGACGTATGCGTCTGGTTTGGCGACCATCAAAGCGGCGCGCAATGCAGTGAAAATTCTGTGTGGTCGTGCGGCTGCCAAATGGGGCATCGATGAAGACGCTGTTGTTTGGGAAGATGGATTTGCAAAACCGTCTGGTCCAAATGCGGGCGAGTTTGATCCGATCCCAATCGACAAATTGACCCAATCTATGGGTCGCACAGGTGGCCCAATCGTTGGTCACTTTGAGGCAACGCCAGAAGGTGCCGGTGTTTCGTTTGCAACGCATATTGTGGATGCAGAAGTGGACAAAGAAACGGGGCAAACCAAAATCGTTCGCTATACCGTGATCCAAGACGCGGGCAAGGCGATCAACCCTGCATATGTCGAAGGCCAATTCCAAGGTGGTGCGGTCCAAGGCATTGGCTGGGCGTTGAACGAGGAATACATTTACGGTGAAGATGGGCGTTTGCAGAATGGCCTATTCCTTGATTATCGTATTCCTGTGGCGTCTGATTTGCCGATGATTGATACGGTCATTGTCGAAGTCCCGAACCCCGGCCACCCATACGGTGTACGCGGTGTTGGGGAAACGTCGATCTGTCCACCGTTGGCGGCGATTGCGAATGCGGTATCTGCTGCGGCAGGGGTGCGGTTGAAAGAATTGCCAATGTCACCACCACGTATTTTGGCAGCGCTTGATAAACAGGCCAATGGTTGAGGTTAACCTCTGGTCTGGCTTGCGCGCCTTTGCTGATGGCAAAGACGTGGTCGAGGTAGATGCAAAAAATGTCGGCGAGGTCCTGAGGGGCCTCGTCGAACTGCATCCAGGGTTAGAAGATGTGATCGAGGCGGGGGTTTCCGTTGCGGTGGATGGTAAAGTGATCGCAAGTGGGCTGATGGAAGAAGTGAAGCCCGACAGCGAAGTGTATTTGATGCAGCAACTTAAGGGCGGTTAAGAAACGTCTTGATTTGGTCAGCAACCCATTCGGGGTGTTGGTGAACTATCCAGTGGTCGGCGTCTTCACGTTCTGCGACGGTTAAATCATCACAGTATTCTGCCAACCCATCGCGTGTTTCAGGCAGTAGCGCCGTGTCTTGCATTCCCCATAATAAAAGATGGGGCATTGTGATGCGTAAGGACTTTGGATCCCACTGTGGCAGCTGATCTGTCGGAATGGGCTGGTCTGGCTTTGCGACTTGTAATGGGGTGGCGCGGTACCAATTCACCATACCGCGAACGCCGTCCTCATCGCTCCAAGCAGCGCGGTACGCTGCCTGTTTTTCGTCCGTAAGCCAGCCCATATTCATGTATTTTGCAAACAGGCCAAACATTCGTTCAAAATCATTGGCAATCAGCGCTTTTTCTGAGCCAGGTTTGCGGAGCCATTCAATATATTGGCTGGCTTGGGATTGTGCACCACCCGCGGCGAGTTCCTTTTGAAACGGAGCAGGGTGCACGCCGTTGGCAATTACCAGCTTATCCATCATTTCTGGTGCCCGCATGGCGCAGGCATAGGCGACAGATGCACCCCAGTCGTGGCCGAGTACGGCCGCTGCTGTGCCGTTTCCGAATTTTTGGATCATACCAAGCGCATCCGCAACCAGATGCTTGGTGGCGTAATCCGCGACATCGCCGTCGCGCCATGATTGGCCGTATCCGCGTTGATCTGGCGCAACGCAGTAATGGGTACCCGAAAGGGCAGGCATCACATCGGCCCAAGCGTCGCAATATTCGGGGAAGCCATGTAGGAACAGCATCAAGGGTGCGGATGGGTCGCCTGCGGTTATCGCATGGAATGGCTTTTCGTTAATATCGAAATGGATGTGTTGCATATCGTGCCCCGTGTTTGGGATTAGCTTAGGTCGCGACCTTTGCGATTTCCAGACACCCAATCAATGCCGCTGCGTCATCGGTTATCAAAGACACCGGGATTTCGCGCAGAGTTTCGAGCATTGGCCGGTCTGCGCAGAGCGTTTCAACAACATGGTTTTTAGAGGGGGTTTCAAAGATACCCCGTGCAACGCTGCCAGCAAGAAATATTCCGTTCATAGGGAGGTAATGCACCGCCATTTCGCGCAGGAACTCGCCTGCTAAGGCAGCGTAGAGCGTGCTGGTTTTAACGGCGTCTTGGTCTTGGTGCGTACCTGCGGCCTTGCATATGTCGGCCCCATATAACGTGTTTCCAGAAATAGACGTGTACAGGGCTTCAAAGCCGCGACCAGAGAGGAAATCTTCGACGGTTTTCGACGGATCAATTTCGGTATTTAATGCCTCAGATAGCAATGCCGCCATGCGTAAAGTGAGGCCAGAATGCCCAACTTCGCCAGCAAGAACATTGTTTCCAACCCTTGCCGACACGTTCACGCCAGTGCCAAGGCCGATGACCAGCGATTGCCCATTTGGTTTTTTGTGCTTCACGTCGCGCCAGGTCGTTACTTGCGTGCTTTTCAACAAAGGAGCCGTGTGTCCAAGTGCGGACATGTCGTTCACAAGTTGAATGAACCCGGCACCTGTAGCTTGCAAAATCGCCTTTCTGTCAAAACTCCAAGGTCGATTGGTTAGACGCGCAAATCCATTTGACACAGGGCCAGCGACAGCAACGCAGCCTCCGATAAGGTTTTCGGGGCGATTTCCAGTTAAGAAGCTGTGCAAAACAGCTTGGAAATCGTTGAAATCATCATTGCGATAACGGCGGATGCTTGTTTTGATCAGACCAGATGACGATCCAAGCGCAAGCCGTGAGTTGGTGCCGCCAATGTCGGCCACTATGTAGCGATCCTGATTCACTTAGCTG
Source organism: Amylibacter sp. (assembly GCA_037625035.1). Taxonomy (GTDB): domain Bacteria; phylum Pseudomonadota; class Alphaproteobacteria; order Rhodobacterales; family Rhodobacteraceae; genus Amylibacter. Next base: position 1,284 of record JASJIO010000114.1, on the reverse strand, counting down.
GCCTTTTGATTTGCAGTTTTTTTACCAAGAATGATCATCGACAGAATTTCACCTTCCGTTACATCTTCGACCCGTTCGTTTCCGACCATTTGGCCATTCTTCATCACCGAAACAACGTCACAAAGCTCCATCATTTCGCGGGTGTCATGGCTGATCAAAATGATCGCTAGGCCTTGTTTTTTCAGCTCTTGGATAAGGTCTGCAACCATCTTGGTTTCATGCACACCAAGTGCGGCGGTAGGTTCGTCCATGATCAGGATTTTAGCGTTGAAATAGACGGCACGTGCAATTGCTACGGACTGGCGTTGTCCACCTGAAAGCGCGGAAACTGGGTCTTTTAGTTTTTTGAAATTGGGATTCAAACGCGCCATTATCTTGCGCGTTTCGGATTCCATTTGCGCATCATCAACAAATCCAAAAGCAGTCGTTAACTCACGGCCCAAAAACAAGTTGGATGGCGCATCAAGGTTGTCGGCAAGTGCAAGCGTTTGGTAAATTGTTTCAATGTTGTGATCGCGCGCATCACGAGGGCTGTTGATTTCCACAGGCTTGCCGTCAATCCAAATTTCACCGCTATCGCGCTGATAGGCACCTGAAAGGATTTTAATCAGTGTAGATTTTCCTGCACCATTGTGGCCGAGAAGACCAACGACTTGGCCTTCGTTAAGGGTAAGCGAAACATCGTCTACTGCGCGTACGCCACCAAAAGAAATCGAAATATTTTTGAGTTCAACGAGGGGTGTTTTGGTGTTTTCTTGGGTCATTGCAATCTCCCGCTCACTTAGATTTTCGACGGTACAGGATATCAAGGAAGACAGCCAAAACGAGGACCGAGCCGACGACAACCTGCTGGATTGCTGCGTCAAATCCGATAAGAACCATGCCAGTTTGCAAGGACTGCATAACAAACGCGCCCAGAATTGCGCCGTAGATCGTGCCAACGCCGCCAGATAGTGACGTACCACCGATTACGGCTGCTGCAATGACGTAAAGTTCGTCCAAAGTGCCAAGCGCATTGGTTGCAGAGCCAAGGCGGGCGGATGCAACAACTGCGGATAAGCCAGTAAGCAGACCCATCAAGGCGAAGATTTTTACCGTCATCATGCGGGTGTTTATGCCCGATAATTCTGCGGCTTCTGGATTGCCGCCAATCGCATAGACGTATCGCCCAAACCGCGAGCGGGACATTAAGATCGTCATTAAAATCGCGACGGTGACGAGGATGAGGACTGGAATTGCGAACCCATGCGAGATAAACAGACCCTCAGTTGGGATTTCGATATT
>JASJIO010000113.1:0-19415 GCA_037625035.1 Amylibacter sp. | reverse complement strand
CTGTCGTGCGGCGTCGGCGTCGTTGAAGGCAAACAGTTCTTCACAAGCCTTGAATTAGTTGACGAAACCCCTTGCTTTCAAATCCGACTCACCCTAAACGACACAAGTCCTGAGGGGGTGCGTTTCGCGTGACCTTTTCGTTAAGTAAGATGCGATGAGTGTTTTCGATGATCGTCTGTCCTCCTCTCCATTTAAATCCCTAATTCAAGGGGTATGTTTCATGGCACAGAGCCAGAATATCCGAATTCGGCTGAAAGCGTTTGATTACCGTGTACTGGATGCGTCCACACAGGAAATCGTAAACACAGCCAAGCGCACAGGCGCTCAGGTTCGCGGCCCAATCCCGCTGCCGAACCACATCGAAAAATACACAGTTCTACGGGGCCCACACGTTAACAAAAAAGCCCGTGAACAGTTTGAAATCCGGACGCACAAGCGTTTGTTAGACATCGTTGACCCAACTCCACAAACAGTAGACGCGCTGATGAAGCTCGACCTAGCTGCTGGTGTGGATGTTGAGATCAAGCTTTAAGGGAGTATTGAAGAGATGCGCTCTGGAGTAATTGCAAAGAAATTGGGCATGACCCGGTTGTTCATGGAAGACGGTCGTCAGGTTCCTGTAACCGTTCTTCAAATGGAAAACCTACAAGTTGTAGCACAACGCACTGGCGAAAAAGACGGCTATTCAGCTGTTCAGCTGGGCGCGGGTGCTGCAAAAGCAAAACGCACAACTGCTGCGATGCGCGGCCACTTTGCCGCTGCTAAGGTTGAACCAAAACGTAAGATTGCGGAATTCCGCGTTTCTGCTGAAAACATGATTGAGGTTGGCGAAGAAATTATCGCTGATCACTATTTTGAGGGTCAGTTTGTAGACGTGTCCGGCATTTCTATCGGTAAAGGTTTTGCTGGTGCGATGAAACGTTGGAACTTTAAAGGTTTGCGCGCGACGCACGGTGTTTCCGTGTCTCACCGTTCGCACGGTTCCACCGGTCAGTGTCAAGAACCTGGTAAGGTTTTCAAAGGCAAAAAGATGGCTGGTCATATGGGCGCTGCTCGTATCACTACTCAGAACCTGCAAGTTGTCAAAACTGACAGCGACCGTGGTTTGCTGATGATCAAAGGTGCCGTTCCTGGTTCCAAAGGTGGCTGGGTGACTGTTAAGGATGCGGTTAAGAAGCCGTTCCCTGAAAACGCCATTTTGCCTGCAGCATTGCGGTCCGCCGCTAAGGTTGCTGCTGCTGCCGCTGAAGAGGCTGCTGCCGCTGCTGCTGCTGAAGAGGCTGCGGCCGCTGAAGCATTGGCTGCTGAGGCCGCTGCTGCCGAGGATGCTGCGTTGAAAGCTGCTGAAGCTGACATCGAATCAGACAAAGCTGCAGAAGAAGCTGCACCTGCTGACAAGAAAGAAGGTGACGCATGAAACATGACGTGATCAAACTCGACGGCGGCAAAGCCGGTTCCGTTGACTTGGACGAGGCCCTGTTCGGCCTTGAGCCACGCAAAGACATTCTGCACCGTGTTGTGCGTTATCAGCTGGCAAAACGCCAAGCGGGTACACACAAAGTTAAGACACGTTCAGAAGTTAGCTATTCCACTAAGAAGATCTATCGCCAAAAAGGTACTGGTGGCGCACGCCACGGTGCACGTTCGGCGCCGATTTTCCGCGGTGGTGGTGTTTACAAAGGCCCTACGCCACGTAGCCACGCACACGACCTGACTAAAAAGTTCCGCAAATTGGGATTGCGTCACGCATTGTCTGCAAAGATGACTGCTGGCGAATTGGTCATCATCGATGTAGCCGACATGTCCACAGCAAAAACGAGCGAACTGGCGAAAGCTGTGAAGAACCTCGGTTGGAAGCGCGCGTTGGTTGTTGATGGTTCCGAAGTGAATGCAAACTTTGCATTGGCTGCGCGTAACATCGACGGCGTTAACGTTCTACCAAGCCAAGGTGCCAACGTTTATGACATCCTGAAAAGCGACACTTTGGTTTTGACCAAAGCTGGCGTTGAAGCATTGGAGGCCCGTTTGAAATGAGCACTAAAGCTGAACTCTATGACGTGATCCGCAAGCCGATCATCACCGAAAAAGCAACAATAGCTTCCGAGCATAACGCTGTTGTTTTCGAAGTGGCGATTAGCGCGAACAAACCACAGATCAAAGAAGCTGTTGAAGGCTTGTTTGGTGTGAAGGTGAAGGCTGTGAATACATCCATCACCAAAGGTAAAGTGAAGCGGTTCAAGGGCAAACTGGGCGTTCGTAAGGACGTGAAGAAAGCCTATGTGACGCTTGAAGAAGGTAACACGATCGACGTGTCTACTGGTCTTTAAGTTAAGCCATAAATGATTTGAGGAAGCCCTGCTGGAAACAGTGGGGCCTTTTCGTTTTTGGGGATGCAATCACAGCTATGTGCGAGGGCTCGAAATTGGGCGGGGCGTGCTATATTAGTATGAGATAGACTTATGAGGAGCGTTCAAATGGCGATGAGATTTTCCATGATCGTGTTTGCGGTGGCGATTTTTGTGGGTGTGATGACATCTGGGCCGACGCAGGCGCGCACGCTGGTGAGCCTGCAGGCGGCCGAGCAGATTTGTTTGGAACGCGCACAGCGATTTGCGCAAAGTTCTTTGGGCGATGATACGGAGCACCCCCAGCCCAATCAGATCAAAGATCGGTTTCGCGCGTACGTTTATGCCAAATCGAAACAGTACCCCGAGCGTCGCCTGAAGGTTCGCGGGAGTTTTGTGACGTTGCCTTGAGGGGGATGTTGGGCTGACGTGCAACCTGCGAATGAATTTAGAAAGCCCTGCCAGTTGGTGGGGCTTTTGGTTTTTTGGTTAGTCGTAGGCGGCGTCCACGATGATTTCGACCCGTAGGATTTCACGGGCGAGTTTTGCTTCGCCGCAGGCGCGGGCTGGGGAATTGCCTGTGGGAACCCAGTCGTTCCAGACCTCGTTCAGGCCCGCAAAATCGGACATATCGGCCAGCCAGATGGTGGCGCGCAGCATTTTTTCGCGTGATGAGCCCGCTTGGATCAAAAGGGCGTCGATCTTGTCGAGGCAGCCTTGGACTTGTTCTTGGATGGTGTCGCCTTCGGAGACTTGGCCGGAAAGGTATGCGATGCCGTTGTGTTTGACGATTTTTGAGGCGCGGGGGGAGACGTCGATGCGTTCGATCATGGGGGAGTCCTTTGTGTGGGAGGTGGTGGAGGTGGTTTAGCAAGGTGGTGGGGATGGGGCAATTGGGCGCTGAGTTTGAGTGACGGCACAAAGGAAGGCTATGTGGCACAAGAAAATGTAGCAAAATCTGCGGGTCTACTGGTCTTTAAGTTAATTCGCTAACGAATTAGGGAAGCCTTGCTTGAGACGACGGGGGCATTTTTTTGTTTGGTGCTGCATTCTTTTGTGGCAATAAAGGACGTTGTGAAAAAGACATTAGGTAAACGATTAGGAATTGAATAACAAAATGAAACAGAGAATGTTTGAAGTGCTTGTTTGGACTAAAAATGTATGTGCAGTAATCGCAGTAGTGATTGCAATGATGCTAATTCCGATTGCCGGTTTAGAAGAAGAAGACGGAGCTGCGGTTTGGATTGGGGCTGTACTCGTTTTTTGAGTATTGCTCTAGTCGTCGCGGGTCTTACCTCGGTGGTCAACTACGTCATTAACGGCACCAAGTTAGGGATCATAGCCACTTTGCAAATGATATTTGGAAATGTTTCTAAGTACTTTTGGTTCGTCTTATTCTTATTGTATTTTGGCGGGATGGGGAAAGCACTTTCGAGTGGTGTTTTTGGTAAAAATAAAAAGCACGGAATCAAGGCCGCAGGCCGCCGTGCCAGCGTCGACCCGCTCCTATGGGGCGGCGCTTTGGTTGGGCTTGGTGCTTCAAAGTTGGGGTGTTTGGATTTGGTGGGATAAAGGGTGGTGTCACTTGGTTCTGCGCGCCACCCCGCGGGTCGTCGCTGGCGCGGCTTGTTTTTATAGGAAAAAGGGAAGTATCCCTTGACCCAATCCCCTCTCTTTCATAGAAGCCACTATCTGCACCGTCCTAGATTCGTCTGGGGCTTTGTTATTTTGGGCGTATGTTATCCGCGCCTGCTTAAATCGGGGACCTTCGGGGCCTTATAATCGCAGACCTACGGGGCTGCTTCACATTGCAGACCTACGGGGCTGCCACATACACGGAAGACAGTAAGAATGGCACTTAAGTCGTATAAACCGACGACGCCAGGCCAGCGTGGGCTGGTACTGATCGACCGTTCAGAGTTGTACAAAGGCCGTCCGGTCAAAGCCCTCACTGAGGGTTTGTCTAAAAATGGCGGACGTAACAACACTGGGCGGATCACGATGCGTCGCAAAGGCGGTGGGGCGAAACGCCTTTACCGTATCGTTGATTTCAAACGCAACAAAATGGATGTTCCAGCTACCGTTGAACGGATCGAATATGACCCGAACCGGACTGCGTTCATCGCACTGATCAAATACGAAGATGGCCAACAGGCCTATATCATTGCTCCACAGCGTTTGGCTGTTGGGGATAAGGTGATTTCTTCGGCTAAGGCAGACGTGAAGCCGGGCAACACTATGCCGTTCACAGGTTTGCCAATCGGTACAACCATCCACAACATCGAGCTGAAACAAGGCAAGGGCGGGCAGATTGCACGTGCTGCTGGTACGTACGCACAGTTTGTTGGTCGTGATGGTTCGTATGCTCAGATCCGTTTGTCTTCGGGCGAACTGCGTCTGGTGCGCCAAGAATGTATGGCCACTGTCGGTGCTGTGTCTAACCCAGACAACAGCAACCAGAACTTTGGTAAAGCGGGCCGCAACCGTCACAAGGGCATCCGCCCAAGTGTTCGTGGTGTGGGTATGAACCCAGTCGATCACCCGCATGGTGGTGGTGAAGGTCGTACATCGGGTGGTCGCCACCCAGTGTCACCTTGGGGTAAGCCTACCAAAGGTGCGCGCACGCGCTCTAACAAGACAACGGATAAATTCATTGTTCGTTCCCGCCACGCCAAGAAGAAGGGTCGTTAATAGATGCCTCGTTCAGTATGGAAAGGCCCGTTCGTCGACGCTTATGTGCTTAAGAAAGCAGAAGTATCGCGCGAATCTGGTCGTAAAGAAGTTATCAAAATTTGGTCTCGTCGTTCGACGATCCTGCCACAGTTCGTTGGTTTGACTTTCGGCGTTTATAACGGCCGCAAGCACATCCCAGTAAACGTATCTGAGGATATGATTGGTCAAAAGTTCGGTGAATATGCTCCGTCGCGCACCTATTATGGGCACACTGCGGACAAAAAAGCGAAACGGAATTAAGCCATGGGAAAGTCTAAAAACCCCCGTCGCGTAGCAGAGAACGAAGCTTATGCCGTTTCTCGTATGCTGAAAACTAGCCCACAGAAGATGAACCTTTTGGCTCAACTTATTCGTGGCAAATCGGTAGAAAAAGCATTGACCGACCTTACGTTTTCGAAAAAACGTATCGCCGCTGATGTGAAGAAGGCGCTGCAATCCGCGATTGCTAACGCTGAAAACAACCACGGCCTAGATGTTGACGAGCTGATCGTTGCAGAAGCCTGGGTTGGTAAGAACCTTGTCATGAAGCGTGGTCGTCCTCGGGCCCGTGGTCGTTATGGCCGCATCCTGAAGCCGTTCGCCCAAATAACCGTTCTGGTGCGTCAACCAGCAGCAGAGGAGCAAGCATAATGGGTCAAAAGATCAATCCAATTGGCTTTCGTCTGCAAGTCAACCGCACATGGGACAGCCGCTGGTACGCCAACAAGCGTGATTTCGGCGATCTGTTGCACGAAGACCTGAAAATTCGGGAATTCATCAAAAAAGAATGCATGCAAGCGGGTATCGCTCGTGTGATCATCGAACGTCCGCACAAGAAATGCCGCGTGACAATCCATTCGGCACGCCCGGGTGTGATCATCGGCAAAAAAGGCGCTGACATCGAAACACTTCGTAAGAAGCTGACACAGTTCACGGACAGCGAATTGCACCTCAACATTGTTGAAGTTCGCAAGCCAGAGCTGGATGCGCAGTTGGTTGCAGAAAGTGTTGCACAGCAATTGGAACGTCGGGTTTCTTTCCGTCGTGCCATGAAACGCGCAGTACAGAACGCGATGCGCATGGGTGCCCTTGGTATCCGCATCAACTGTGCTGGTCGTTTGGGCGGTGCAGAGATGGCGCGGACCGAATGGTATCGTGAAGGTCGTGTGCCGTTGCACACACTTCGTGCCGATATTGACTATGCACGCGCAGAGGGTCTGACTGCTTATGGTATCATTGGTATCAAAGTGATGATCTTTAAAGGCGAGATCATGGAACATGATCCAGCTGCACGTGATCGTCGTCAGGCTGAAATGCAAGAAGGTGGGCCTTCGCGTCCGCCTCGCCGCTAAGGAGAGTATAGATGCTATCACCAAAGCGTACCAAATTCCGCAAGGCGTTTAAGGGCCGTATCCACGGTCAAGCCAAGGGCGGTTCCGATCTCAATTTTGGGTCATATGGCCTGAAGACAATTGAACCAGAGCGTATCACTGCGCGTCAGATTGAGGCTGCTCGTCGTGCGATGACCCGCCACATGAAACGTCAGGGCCGTGTTTGGATCCGGATCTTCCCTGACTTACCAGTGACCAAAAAACCTACCGAAGTTCGGATGGGTAAAGGTAAAGGTTCCGTTGAATTTTGGGCAGCCAAAGTTAAGCCGGGCCGGATCATGTTTGAGCTTGACGGTGTTACCGACGAAGTTGCACGTGAGGCCCTTCGCCTTGCTGCGATGAAGTTGCCGGTAAAAACCCGCATCGTTCAACGCGAAGACTGGTGATTTAACGCGAAAGCGGTAAATCTTGTTGTAAGAATAAAAAGACCCTCGGCGGAAACGCGGGGGGTCTTTTGCTTTTGGGGTATTGGGATTGGGGCTTATCTGCTTAACTGTCTGCGTGAGATGTGGTTGGGGAGTATTGGGATGAGATTTAACACATTTGGATGGGCGGTTCTGTTGGCGCTTGGGCTGTGATTGCTCAGGCCGAAAACGAGGCTTTGCTGTGTGAAGCGGCCAAGACTGGCCGGGTGATTGAGCTGGTCTACGATAAGGACGTTAGCAAGGGTTGCTTGCCGCATATTTTGGATGTGCATCAAGTGGCGATTGGCAAAAACGGATCGCTTTATCTGCATGGGTGGCAAAGCCGTGGTTGTACGAAAGGCCGCGATTTTGAGGCCAAGCAGATTTTCAAGTTTGAGAAGATTAAATCCGGCAAATGATCGAGGGTGACTTTGGTTAAAAGTCACAGGTTGCGAAAGACAAGGGTTGGGATGGTTGCTTGGGAACGAACTGTTTTATCGAGAAAAATATCTGCGAATAGGGGTGCATTATGGGGGTTGTTTTAACGGAAAAAATCACGGGGCCAGCGGCGTGGGTTGCTGCGGATTTTGTCGGGGACGACAGCTGGGTGCATCATTTAACGCCCGATGATATCGCGAAAATTGACGGGGCTTTGGCGCAGTCGCGTGCAAACGGCGTTGCGTTTCCAAACATCACAAAGGACGATATCGTGCTGGACGGGTTTGTGGATTTGTTTGCCGCGTTTCGTGAGGAATTGGAAAATGGGCGCGGTTTTTTGTTGCTGCGTGGTTTGTCTGTAGAACGGTACTCCGACGACGAGATTAACCTGATTTATTACGGCATTGGTCTGCATTTGGGGCAGCCTGTGGGGCAAAACCCGAAGGGTGATTTGCTGGGCAAGGTCATGGCCGTTGGCGACCCAACCAAAAAGGAAACGCGGGTTTACGAAACGAACCTGTATTTGCCCTATCACACCGATCCGTCGGATGTTGTTGGCTTGTTGTGTTTGCGCAAAGCCAAGACTGGCGGGCTAAGCAGTTTGGTCAGTGTCGCGTCGATCTATAACAATATTCTGGAACATCACCGCGAGCTGTTGGGGATATTTTACAAACAGTTTTATTATGCGCATTTGGGCGATGGTGAACCTAAGCTGTCGTCGCTGTTTTCATACCATGAGGGTAAGTTGAGTTGTCGGTATTTGCGCCAATACATCGAGTTGGGGCATGAGGTGATGGGGCTGCCTTTGTCGGGGGTAGAAATCGAGGCGCTGGATACGTTTGACCGGATCATGCACGATCCTGCGTTGCGCATTGATATGATGCTGGAACCGGGCGATTTGCAGTTTGCCAACAACTATGCGGTGCTGCATTCGCGCACAGATTTTGTGGATTTTGAGGCTGAGGATCAGCGCCGCAAGATGTTGCGACTGTGGTTAAAGATGCCGAATGCGCGAAAGCCAGGGCCTGGGTTTCCGGGGCGCAACGGGTTTGATTTACCTGCTGCTGTGGGTGTTTAATTTATTATCCAAGGGCGCCCGACGCCGTCATTTTCCGAATCTGTGAACATGCTGCGTGAATACAGCGGGTCGGTTAGAATACTGGTCGAGAGTTCCAGTATCGACCATCTGGAGATGGGTTGATTGTTGTACACTTGTTGCGATTTTCCAAGCAGACCTTGCCTGAGCCGAGGTGTGAGTGGATTCTGCGGGGCGTGCATTTAGTTGGGCCAATTCCGCCCAAATCACAGAATAATGCACGATGTAAGAGAGCATTTCGTTTTCAAGGTGGGTCATTCCGCCCAATGCGAGCAGGTCAGTGCCCGCATGCGTGCATTCGTGAACGATGACACCCGCCATCTTAACTCGCACAGTTCGGGTACGACCCAGCATCGCCCTGCGTAAACATATTACGTCATAAATCGTACTGGTATCGGACTTAGCCTTATGTACGTATCGCGCCTGTGCAGTTGCGTTCAGAAACGAGTTTGATACGACCACGCTGATTTTGCCTTCGACTATCGCATCGCTAACTTCTTGATACATACTGGACCTAATCGACCATCGTCCCATTGTGAAATTGAGGTTTTCGACAATGGGGTTGGCCAGAACATCCAAGATCAACTCGCGGGCTTCTATGTTTTCTTCTTCGTTCATGGGTGGCTCCGAAATTTGAAAAAATAATGAGTCGTTTATGACTTAATTGGCAATTGATTTTACCTAATTTTTCTTGGCCGACGGATTTGAAATCAATACAGGCGCGCCCACGACGTAGCCTTCGACCTGTTCTTCGCCAAGGGCGCGCATGGCCTCTAGGCGGTGGTAACCTTCGATCAGCACGAAACCCGTTTTGCCTTCGCGCACTTGGATCGGGGTCAGTTGCCCGTTTTCCAAGATGTCTTCGGCAAGCGCGGTGACCTTATCCGCCACAAGTTTTTTTTGCGCTTAACGGGGATGCGAAGGTCGGCGATGGTGAACATTGATTTTATCGGCATGGGTTGAGTGTGCAGCAGTCGATCGGTTTTAACCAACGTGGATTTTGCAGTTCGCAGTTTTCATTGGCGATGGTCTGTTGCAGTATTTCATCCAAAGGCAGGAGTTTTTGATGAGCGTTCCAACAATTGATCTGCGCGATCCACGGTTTCAAACAGACAGATACGGTTTGATCGAAGAACTGCGTGCGCAAGCGCCGTTTGCGCGAACGGTTGAGGGCGTGGTGGTTTTTTTTAATCAGGACGACGTAAGCCATGTGTTGAAGTGCGAGGATTTCAGGTTTGCGTTTAGTGAGATCAATCCAGAGCGCAGCCCGTATTTGGCCAAGGCGATTGAGCATGAGTTGCTGAATATGCACGGCGAGGCCCATGCGCGGTTGTCGCGATTGTTGAAAAAAGCGCTGCGAAATCGGGTATTTGAGGATATTCGCAGCAAGATCAAGGAGATCGTTGCGGGGCTGATTGATGAAATGCCTGCAGATGGCGAGTTTGAGTTTTGCACGGGCTTTGCTGATCCATTGCCCGCGCGGGTGCTGGGGCCGATGTTTGGTATTCCGTATGAGCGGGTCGATGGATTAAGCGCGTGGATACAAGTGGGTGGGCGCAAATCGGATGCGCTGTTGTCGGGCGTTGGGATTGACGAAGTTGAGGATGCGAACCGAAATATCCACACGTATTTACGCGGTCTTTTGGCAGAGCGCAAAGACAATCTCGGGGCTGATTTGCTGAGCGAGTTGATCCAAGCGGAGATTGACGGCGATCGGATGTCAGAGGATGAGCTGGTGTATTTGGTAGGCGAGTTGGCATCGGCTGGGGTGGATACCACGCGGGCGCAATTGCCGTTGATCCTGCATGCGTTGGTGATCAACCCAAGCGAGATGGCGAAGTTGCGCGGTGATACTGGGTTAAGTCTACGCGCGGTGGATGAAGGCATGCGGTGGGCACCGCTGCCTTGGGCGCTGCCCCACGGGGCGACGCGCGACAGCGAATATCAGGGTGTTTCGTTCAAAAAGGGTGATCTGGCGTTTGTGCTGGTTCCCGCCGCGAACCGCGACCCGAACGCGGTGGCGGATCCGAACACGTTCAACATCACGCGGGATCGCGCCAAACATTTCGCCTTTGGCGGGGGGATGCATTCTTGCCCCGGTGCGCAGCTGGCGCGGATGGAAATGTCGAGCGCGCTGGCGAGTTTGGTGGAGCGTTTGAATGTGATCGAGTTGATTGAGGCAGAGTGGGAAATTGGCAATGTTGGGCGCACGCTGAAATCGTTGCGACTTCGGATTAGGAAGGGATGACTATGCGAAAGATTGAGTATTTCTATTCGGCGCATTCGGCGTTTGCCTATATCGGGTCGGCAAAGTTGGCAGCGATTTGTGCGGCAAATGAGTGCGTGTTGGAGCATCGCCCGATTGCGTTAAGCCCCGTGGTTGAGGCCGTTGGAGGGTTGTCGTTTGACGCGCGAACGCGTGGGCATGTGAATTACTATTTCGGGCGCGAGGTGGAGCGTTGGGCAGAAATGCGAGGTGTGGAGATTTTGAACCATCGCCCGACGTATCACGATAATTCGCTGGACCTGTCGAATGGGATGTTGATTGGTGCGATTGAACAGGGCAGCGATGTGGACGCGCTGGCGCATGCGTTTTTGCAGGCTCACTGGCGTGATGATATTGATTTGGCGGATGGTGATGCGTTGGCGGGCGTTGCACGTTCGGTTGGGATTGATCCTGCGCCGTTGTTGGATGCAGCGTTAAGCGCGCCTGTGCAGGCAATCCACGCGGCAAATACAGCCGAGGCGATTGCGCGAAGTGTGTTTGGGTCACCGACGTATTTTGTGGACGGGGATATGTTTTACGGGCAGGACCATTTGGAAATGTTGGAACGTGCGTTGCAAAAACCGTTTGCGCCACATTCGTTTAAAAACCCATAGGAGTGGGCCATGCCAGAGATTAAATCCCTATTTGTCACGCGGTTGTACCGTGCGGCTTTGTCCGAGCAAAAACCAGCGATAGATGCTGCTGAGATGGAGGCGACGTGCCTGTCGATTGCCGAGGATGATGAGGCGGGGCAGGATTGGTGCGAGGAGAATGATTTTCCGGGCTACACCAGTTACGCGAGTTTGGATGATCTGCCTTGGCGGTTCCCGATCTTTGCGGATTTGGTCAAGGTTTTGGATGCCCATGCCGCAGAATTTGCCAAGGACTTGGCGTTTGATCTGGATGGCCGCGCGTTAAAGCTGGACAGTTTGTGGATCAATATTCTGCCGATGGGCGGCGTTCACACGGGGCATATTCATGCCCATTCTGTGATCAGCGGCACGACCTATGTTGCGATGCCAGATGGGGCCAGCGTGATCAAATTCGAAGACCCGCGATTGGCAATGATGATGGCCGCACCCGTGCGCAAGAAAGATGCCTGTCAGGAAATGCAGCCGTTTCGATACGAAGCACCTGTGGTCGGGGATGTGCTGTTGTGGGAAAGCTGGCTGCGCCACGAGGTGCCGTTGAACATGTCGGACGACGAGCGGATTTCGGTGAGTTTCAATTATGCTTTGTTGGATGGATGATTGCGCGGATTATCTATTTGTTGTTTGTTCCGTTTATTTCATTTGCCGTTCAAATGGGCGTGGCTTTGGTGGCGGCTGTTCTAATGCCAGCAGGGGTTATGGTTCAGGCGATTGTGACGGTGCCGATTATGTGTGTGCTGACGGCGTGGGTGTTTTCCGTTTTGCTGCGTCGGTTTGTTGTCGACGAGGATCAGCAGGCGGTGGGGTTTAAGCAAAAGACGTTTTTGGCAGTTTTGCGCAATTGGTGGTTTTGAGTGTTTTGATCGTTGTCGGTGTTGGAAAAGGCATTGCAACGCCGTCTGAAGCGATGGTTTTGTCACTGGTTCTGTTGCTCGTGGGGCAATGGGCGATGCTGCGGTTGTGGTGGGTGGATAACCACGTTTAACGGTTGCCTTTCTTGCGTAAAGTAAGCAGCGTTCACTTAACGAGCGGCCCAATTTGTGCCGCGATTTAGGAGAACACCATGCAATCCCAAGTTCCAGCCCTGAGCCATTTTTTGACTGCGCTGTCCAATATTCTGAAAAAAAACTGAGGCCCATTGCGAGGCCAATAAAATTGCGCCCGAGGTGATGCTGAACGCGCGGCTGTATCCCGATATGCTGCATCTGACGCGCAATGTGCAGACGGTGTGTGACACGGCCAAAGGGGCTGCGGTGCGGCTTTCACAAACGGAAAACCCCAGCTTTGCGGATGATGAAACAACGTTTGATCAATTGCAGGTGCGGTTTCAAAAAACGCTTTATTTTATTGCCAGCGTCCCAGAAGCCACGTTTGAAGGCGCCGAAGATCGCGAAGTGACGCTGCAAGCGGGGCCGCAAGAGTTTAAGTTTTCGGGGATAGGATATTTGTCCGCGTTTGTTTGGCCGAATTTCTATTTTCACATGACCACAGCCCACGGCATTTTGCGCCACAACGGGGTAGCGATTGGCAAACGGGATTTCTTGGGTGCGTAAATTCCCAAACACACGGAAATGAGATTTGGGGCGGCTCGACATTGTCGGGTCGCCCCATTAGTTTTAGGTAACTATTTTTTGCGCGAGGGCAGGACCATTTTTAGACGATTTTTTATGTTCGCACCGATGCTGTTGGTATTGGCGCTTGCGGCTTGCGGTGCGCAACAACTTCCGCCCGTTTCACAAAACGATTTTGCAAAACTAGAGGCGCGGCTTTTGTCGCTGGGGCCTGATGTGGACCCAAGCGAGGCTGCGCGGGCTGCGCGGATTGCGCTGACTTATCCACGCCAATTGCGCGCGGAATACGGCGTGACGGACGGGCCGTTGATCCACAACACCAAGGTGAATGCTGGGACGCGGCCACGCGGGTTGTGCTGGCATTGGGCCGAGGATTTAGAGAACATTTTGGCATTCGAACAATTTCAAACGCTGGATTTGCACCGCGCCATTGCCAATTCAGACGTGGCGCTGCGGATCGATCATTCCACGGTGCTGATCAGCCGCAAAGGCGCAACCATGCAAGACGCGATAGTGCTGGACGGCTGGCGGTATGGCGGCGAGCTGTACTGGGGGAATTTGGCCGAGGACGCGAAGTATCGGTGGTTGAGGCAGGAAGATGTGCTGGCGAAGCGGGCGTTGGAGCGTGGGTGAGGGGTAGTGGGCTAATTGTTATTGGAAAACATACTACCAAGTCGCTTTGGGATTGAAAGAAGTCCGCTGGCTACTGAAGCGGTTCCCTTTACACTCGAAGTGAACGACGCTTCTTGTAGTAATAAGCGTTCGACCTTTTTAATGACGAGGTCTTCTCTTTCATCGAGCCGTTCATCAGCCTTTTCAACATCGCGCAACAAAGAGATTAGTTCTGTTGATATGGCGTGAAAATTGCAATCTTGGTTGGCCTTAGCAAACCCTGCAAAGGCGCTGACCATTTCATCAATTCTACTGTTGTCTGAGTTTTCGATTATTACTTGAATAGCTTTATTGGCATAGGTTGGATTGATCCCCCTTTGGTGACGAAATGGTTTTGTATTGTTGCGAGTTCAGTGTCATGGATATGCCCATAAATGATTGCGACCTTAACTGCAAATGCACCAAGGAGATTAAAAAGCGCTGCACCTAGGAGATCGATCGGGGTGTTGATAAACGTTGGGATCGTTTCCACGCGAGAGTCGCCGTAGTTTTGGAATAATCTGGTTACACCATAATAAGGACCACCTGAGGCAACGGCTGCGCCTATGACCCAACCTATCGGTGTTGTAGCGACAGCGCCAAATCCAAGAGTCGCCATCCACCCAGATGAGGCGAAGAATATTCCCGCCACCGTAGAAGACGCAGCGACAGCAGCGCCTGAGGCCGCTACGCCACCAATATCCCAAAGCTGTTGGAGGTTTTTGGTTACTCTGGGAGAGGCATCTGCTCCGATGCCCAACTTTCGCCTGAAACGAAAGCTGTCAGCGACAACCTGTTCAACACCGTCAAAACTGTGAGTTTGGTCTTCGGTTGTTGTCATGGTTTTAGAAATTCAGTTGATTAAGGGGGCTGAGGCTCTGCATCATAGTTTCCAGCCCTTCGCCTATCTTGCCAGAGCGCACGTCCGAAATCATTCCATTAGTGAGTCCAAAAATTACATAGACTGATTTTAGGAAGCCCGCTAGCGCGACTCTGATCAATGGGATGCCAGCAAAAAGCCCAGTGGACAATGTTGTGAGAAGCATAGCCATCACCAATCCGAAAGTTGTATTGGGAAACGTTGTCAAAAGTTGAATGACCATGATCAGGATTTTCCGCCCTAAAGACATAAGTTTCTTACCGACAACGATTGCGTGTCCAGAGATATCTAAGATGATTGCTTTGCTGTCTGCGGAGAGATTAGTTTTTTCCAAAATTCGAGAATTTTTGTCTTTTGATAAAATGTTGTTTTCTACTTCAAGGATCGCGTTGATATTGGCCGGCGAATGAAAAGTAATAGTTTCATTTTGCCCATGCTCTGATCAATCCAAAGCTTACTAATGCCTTTAAGGGGCAACTCATCAGAACAATGTGATAGGAGAAACAAACTTGCAAGTTCGGACTCTGGCCCATTGGTGTTGAATCACCCTTGCCACACACCCACATCCCGCCTATAGACCACGCTCGTACTGTACTCCATTGGAAGCAGTGTGACCTATTTGTGTGCAACATTGCATGATGCGGGGCACTCCGATGATGTTGAAAAAGGAAGATGGCCATGGATGCCAATGATCTTCGGGGAAAAACCCCGGACGAGCTTCGCACGGAGCTTGTAGCACTAAAAAAAGAAGCGTTTAACTTGCGTTTTCAGGCTGCGACGAACCAGCTGGAAAATACTGCACGTGTGCGCGTTGTTCGCCGCTCCGTTGCGCGGGTGAGCACAATTTTGAACCAAAAAGCTGCTGACGCAGCTGCTGCGGAATAAGGGAGCCTCGAGTTATGCCAAAGCGTATTTTGACCGGCACTGTCACAAGCGACCAGAACGCCCAAACAGTTACCGTATCCGTAGAGCGTCGTTTCACGCACCCGGTTCTGAAGAAAACAATTCGTAAGTCCAAAAAATATCGGGCACATGATGCGAATGAGCAATTCAAAGTTGGTGATATCATCCGCATTCGCGAATGTGCGCCAATTTCGAAGACCAAACGCTGGACGGTTCTGACCTCTGCTGACGCAGAATAAGAATTTTCAGTTTAATCGAAACCCTGGGGCCTAGACTGCATTTAGGTCCCCAAAGGTCGGAGTATCTACCATGATCCAGATGCAGACCAATCTTGAAGTAGCTGACAACAGCGGCGCTCGCCGTGTTCAGTGTATCAAGGTTCTGGGCGGTTCCCACCGACGCTATGCGTCCGTTGGAGACATTATCGTTGTTTCTGTGAAAGAAGCCATTCCACGCGGTCGCGTGAAAAAAGGTGAAGTTCGCAAGGCAGTGGTTGTGCGTACCGCCAAAGAAGTCCGTCGCGAAGACGGCACAGCAATTCGGTTTGACACCAATGCTGCAGTCCTTTTGAACAATGCGGGTGAGCCAGTTGGCACACGTATCTTCGGCCCAGTGGTTCGCGAGCTTCGCTCCAAGAACTTCATGAAGATCATCTCGCTTGCGCCGGAGGTCCTATAATATGGCTGCTAAGCTGAAAAAAGGTGACAAGGTCATCATTCTTGCCGGTAAGGACAAGGGTAAAGAGGGTTCTATCAACTCTATTAACCCATCCACGGGTAAGGCTGTTGTGTCTGGCGTGAATGTTTCCATTCGCCACACTGCGCAAACGCAAAACTCTCAGGGTGGACGTGTTCCAACCGAGATGCCGATCCAACTAAGCAATCTTGCTTTGATCGATCCAAAAGATGGCGGCCCGACGCGGGTTGGTTTCAAAATGGATGGTGACAAAAAAGTACGTTTTGCTAAGAAATCGGGAGAAGTGATTGATGGCTGATTATCAACCACGTCTAAAGGCCGCGTATAAGGAGACTATCCGCGCAGTCATGAAAGAAGAGTTCGGTTACAAGAACGACATGCAAATCCCTAAGCTCATGAAAATTGTGCTGAACATGGGTGTTGGCGAAGCCGTAAACGACTCTAAGAAAATCCGTTCTGCTGTTGCTGACATGGCCGCTATTTCTGGTCAGCAGCCGATCATTACCAAAGCCAAGCAATCTATCGCTGGTTTCCGCGTGCGTGAAGACATGCCTTTGGGTGTGAAAGTTACGTTGCGTGGCGATCAGATGTACGAATTCTTGGATCGTTTGGTAACTGTTGCAATGCCACGTATTCGTGACTTTCGCGGCGTATCGGCCAAGAGCTTTGACGGACGTGGCAACTATGCCATGGGCCTGAAAGAGCACATCGTATTCCCAGAGATCGACTACGACAAAGTAGACGTGATGTGGGGCATGGATATTGCGTTTAACACAAACGCAGACACAGACGCGGAAGCGAAAAGCTTGCTAGGGCACTTTAACGTGCCGTTCACAAGCTGATCGCGGAGGAGATTAGAACATGGCTAAAAAAGCAATGATCCAACGCGAACTGAAGCGTCAGGTGTTGGTGGCAAAGTATGCTGCTAAACGTGCCGCGCTGAAAGAAATCGCGATTAACATGGACCTTCCAATGGAAGAGCGTTTCAAGGCCCGCCTTAAGTTGGCGGAACTTCCACGCAATTCCTCGGCCACACGCCTGCACAATCGGTGCTTGGTTACTGGTCGTCCGAAGGCCTATTACCGTAAACTGAAAATGTCTCGGATTGCGTTGCGCCAGTTGGCGTCTGACGGTCAAATCCCTGGCATGGTCAAGTCAAGCTGGTAAGGAGAGAAACTTATGAACGATCCTATCGGTGATATGCTCACACGGATTCGCAATGCACAATTGCGCGGCAAATCCACTGTGAAAACACCTGCATCTAAACTGCGTGGTTGGGTTTTGGACGTGCTCCAAAGCGAAGGCTACATTCGCGGTTACGAAGCTGGAACAGGCGTCGACGGACACCCAGAGTTGGAGATTTCTTTGAAATACTTTGATGGGGTTCCTGTGATCAAAGAACTGAAACGGGTTTCCACACCTGGCCGTCGCGTTTACGCGTCCGTCAAGGACATCCCAACAGTTCGTCAAGGTCTTGGCGTTTCAATCGTATCGACACCGCAAGGTGTTATGTCAGATGCACAAGCGCGCGCAGCCAATATCGGCGGCGAAGTGTTGTGCACTATCTTCTAGGGGTGACAGATGTCTCGTATTGGTAAAAAACCGGTCGAGCTGCCCAGCGGCGTTACTGCCTCTGTGTCTGGCCAGACCGTAGAAGTTAAAGGCCCGAAAGGTGTTCGCACCTTTAGGGCCTCTGATGATGTATCCATCACAGTTGGCGACAAAGGTGTGGAAGTGAAGCCACGTGGCTTGTCCAAGCGGGCACGTCAGCAGTGGGGCATGTCCCGCACCCAAATCGGCAACTGCGTAACCGGCGTGACCGAAGGCTTCAAGAAAGAGCTTGAGATCAATGGCGTTGGTTATCGTGCAAGCATGCAGGGCACTGTCCTGAAGCTGGCATTGGGTTTGTCGCATGATGTGGAATACCAAGTGCCTGACGGCATTACGGTAACTGCACCAAAACCAACTGAAATCATTGTGGAAGGCATAGATCAACAAGTTGTTGGTCAAGTTGCCGCCAATATTCGTCAGTACCGCAAGCCAGAGCCTTACAAGGGCAAGGGCATCAAGTACAAAGATGAGTATATCTTCCGCAAAGAAGGTAAGAAGAAGTAAAGGAGCGTAACAATGGCTATGAGCAAGAGAAATCTGTTCCTGAAGCGTCGTATGCGCAACCGGAGCAAAATGCGGAAGGTGGCTGCTGGCCGTCCCCGTCTGAGCGTTCACCGTTCAAACAAGAACATCAGTGTTCAGCTGATCGACGATGTAAATGGCGTGACACTCGCGTCGGCTTCTACTTTGGAATCCGCACTGGGTGTTATCGGCAAAAACAACGTCGAAGCGTCTGCCAAAGTTGGCGCAGCGCTCGCAGAACGTGCAAAGAAAGCAGGCGTAGACACCTGTTACTTTGACCGTGGCGGGTTCCTGTTCCACGGCAAAGTTAAAGCGTTGGCTGATGCTGCCCGTGAAGGTGGCTTGAAGTTCTAATAATTGTAGGCAGCCTTCGGGCTGCCTCGATGATCTGGGGTGTGTTCGCACGCCACTAGGATTGGATTTACGGGCATTGCCCAGAAAATATGGAGGCCTTCAATGGCTAGAGATGACAACCGCGGCGGTGGCAGACGCGACCGCGACGAGAACCCAGAATTTCAGGATCGCTTGGTTGCAATTAACCGCGTATCCAAAACTGTAAAAGGCGGTAAGCGCTTTGGTTTTGCAGCACTTGTTGTTGTAGGCGACCAAAAAGGCCGCGTTGGTTTTGGTAAAGGTAAAGCAAAAGAAGTACCTGAAGCGATCCGCAAAGCGACCGAAGCTGCGAAACGCAAAATGATCCGCGTTCCTCTGCGTGAAGGCCGTACATTGCACCACGACGTAAAGGGCCGTCACGGCGCTGGTAAAGTTGTGATGCGGACAGCCCCTGCGGGTACTGGCATCATTGCTGGTGGTCCAATGCGTGCGATTTTCGAAATGTTGGGTGTTCAGGACGTTGTGTCCAAATCCATCGGTTCTGCTAACCCGTACAACATGATCCGTGCGACTATGGATGGTTTGTCCAAAGAATCTTCTCCGCGTAACGTTGCACAACGTCGTGGTAAGAAAGTTTCTGACATTCTGCCAAAGACTGATTCACCTGTTGAAGCAGCAGCTGACGCTGCAAGCGAAGAGGCTTAAGGTTATGGGTAAAACTATTGTTGTAAAACAGATCGGTTCCCCGATCCGTCGTCCAAAAGACCAACGTCAAACGCTGGTTGGCTTGGGCCTAAACAAAATGCACAAAACACGCGAGCTGGAAGACACACCTTCCGTGCGCGGCATGGTGCGCAAAATCTCTCACATGGTAGAGATCATCGAAGAAAAAGGTTAAGGGATTGCGGGCTTAGGAACGCAATTCCCGACTTAAAATTGAACGCCC
>JASJIO010000112.1:0-13714 GCA_037625035.1 Amylibacter sp. | reverse complement strand
ACAAAACCCGTGGCCGTGTCATGGGCACCTACCGTGTTGTGGATATTGGCGCGTCTTCTGTGGCGCAGTTGATGATCGGCGTGCTCGATCCAGCTTCCTACATCTCGTACAACCTGCTCGCCATCTTATGCTGCGCCTGTATTTTTCCACTCACGCTGACACAGTCTCGCCAGCCCGTCACACCAGAAGCGCCACGCCTGCACCCTATCAGAACGGCTATTACATCTCCTCTCGGGGCGGCGGGAGTCATGGTCGTGGGTACAACATCTGCATCTTTTCGTATGGTTTCAACGATTTATGGCAATGAGATCGGGCTAACAGCGGCCCAAATTGGTTCGTTTCTTGCGGCGGTTCTAATCGGCGGAGCAGTAGCACAATTCCCAGTTGGCTGGCTCGCAGACAAATATGACTGCAGACACGTCTTGATTGGTCTATCAGCTGCATCGGTGGTTGTGTGCATGGGACTAGTCGCGGTCAGCGGCATGGGATTTGGCCCTGTTTTTGTCATGGCCGCACTTTTTGATATGACAAGTTTTCCGATTTTTTCGGTTTCAACAGCACACGCCAATGATCTCTCCACACCCGAACAATCCATCGAACTTAACGCATCGCTGATGTTTCTTTATGCGTTAAGCGCCATTTTCAGCCCCCTTGTCGCGGCAAATTTAATCGCAAACTTTGGTCCAGCCGCATTATTTGCATTTATTTCTGCCGCACACATTATTCTAGTTGTCTTTGGCCTTGCCCGTATGATGGCTCGGCCAACAAACCTTTATAAAACAAGTTACAAATACGTGCCGCGTACGTCTTACATCGTGGGTCGACTGCTGCGTCGCAAACGATAACCAGTTAAATTCGTACATTTTGGGGAACTCAATTAACCAATTTGGGAACAACGCCACTTGAGCCTGCGTGAAAACCTCCGCTAAGCTATGTCAAACAACAGACGGAGGCACCAATGACGCCCATCACCAACATTTACGATCTAAAGGCCCTGCACAAAAAGCGCACGCCAAAGATGTTTTATGAATACGCCGAAAGCGGGTCTTGGACAGAGCAAACCTTTCGCGACAATGTGGACGACTTCGGCAAGATCCGTCTGCGTCAAAAAGTGGCCGTCGATATGTCGAACCGCAGCACAGAAATGCCAATGCTCGGTGAAAAATTCAAAATGCCAGTATCCCTCGCCCCGATCGGGATGCTCGGAATGCAGCACCCTGACGGTGAAATCCTTGCGGCCCAAGCGGCCGAGGCCTTTGGCGTGCCCTTCACGCTATCGACGATGTCGATTTGTTCCATCGAAGACGTTGCCACCCACACCACCAAACCATTCTGGTTCCAACTGTATGTGATGAAAGATCGCGATTTCATCGAACGCCTTATTGATCGCGCAAAAGCCGCCAAATGCTCTGCACTTGTTCTAACTTATGATTTGCAAATCTTGGGTCAACGTCACAATGACGTTAAAAATGGCCTATCCGCCCCGCCGAAACTGACGCTCAAAAACATTATCAACACCGCCACAAAACTACGCTGGTTAAAGAACTACTTATCGACCAACCGCAGAGAGTTTCGCAATATTGTTGGCCACGTCCAAGACGTGACAGATATGTCAAATCTGGGCGCGTGGACAGACGAACAATTTGACCCAAAACTCAATTGGGATGACGTTGCATGGATCAAAGAACGCTGGGGCGGGGCCCTTATCCTCAAAGGTATTATGGACCCAGAAGACGCGAAACGCGCCGTTCAAACAGGCGCAGACGCATTGATCGTATCCAATCACGGTGGCCGACAACTTGATGGCGCACTTTCATCCATTCGGATGCTGCCAGATATTGTTGATGCTGTTGGTGATCAAATCGAGGTCCATTTTGACGGCGGCATTCGGTCTGGGCAAGACGTGCTCAAGGCAATTTCTATGGGAGCTAAAGGCACGATGATCGGTCGCGCCTTTGTTCACGGTCTAGGCGCGATGGGCAAAGAAGGGGTAACGACGGCCCTGAATGTAATCCACAAGGAACTAGATACGACGATGGCACTGTGTGGGGAGCGTGAGTTGAAAAAAATGGGGCGTCATAACTTGCTAATCCCTCATGATTTTCGTGGGCAATGGGAAGAGTAAGCCCGCCTATTGTTTCCAAAATAGAAATAATACTTGCCCGAATCGAAGAATAATCTCTAACTAAGGTAACCTAAAACTGCTTTTGGGATACAATAGGCGTCAACTTACGACTCGTACTGCGAGCGGTTTTTCCGTTCTTTGGTTTCAAATTTGGGAATGTTATTACACCATTCTTGAAACAGTCCTTAATCGGATGAACAGCAAGGACACGTCCTAACGCATTTTCAGCCTTGCCCTTTTGGATATTCTCGCCTAATTCAGCACCTTCACGCGGCACTTACACCCTTGGAGGATTGCCGCCTTTTGAAAATTGGAGAATATCATGGCCGAGATGCCAAATATTAACGCTACACTGCGTGCAGGGACCGGCAAGGGGGCCGCCCGCCAAGCTCGTCGTGATGGGCTTGTTCCCGGTGTAGTTTACGGTGGTGGTCAAGACCCCATCGCAATCAACGTAAAGTTCAACGAGCTGTTCAAACAGTTGAAAGCCGGCAAATTTTTGTCCACGCTTTTCAATCTGAAAATTGATGGCAACGACGACGTTCGCGTCATTTGTCGTAATGTTCAGCGCGATGTTGTGAAGGATCTTCCAACACACTTAGACCTGATGCGTTTGAACCGCACATCCCGTGTTAGCCTGTTCATTCCGGTGACCTTTATCAACGAAGAAACTTCCGTTGGCATGAAAAAAGGCGGCACATTGGTTGCTGTTCGGAACGAAATCGAGCTGAAAGTTACAGCTGGCAACATTCCAGAATCTATTGTGATTGACCTCGAAAATCTGGATATCGGCGACGGAGTGAATATTTCCGACGTAACGCTGCCAGAAGGCTCGCGTCCAATGATTACGGACCGTGACTTTGTGATCGCGAACATCGCGTCCCCATCTGCACTGAAATCCGAAGGTGAAGACGAAGACGAAGATGGCGCAGAAGCACCAGAGGCGGACGCAGAAGCAACAGAAGAGTAATCTTCCCGCTTACAATATTTTCAAAGGCCCGCATGTTCAAACAACGTGCGGGCCTTTTGCTTTTCAGATATAACCGACCAAACATCGTGCCAAGGAGGCTCACATGCAGATATTCGTAGGCCTCGGAAATCCTGGTGCGAAATACGCAAACAACCGTCACAACATTGGCTTTATGGCGATGGATCGTATCGCATCCGATCATGGCTTTGGTCCGTGGCGTTCAAAATTCCAAGGCTCCATCAGCGAGGGCCGTTTCGGCTCTGAACGTATTGTGTTGTTAAAACCAGAAACATTCATGAACCTCTCTGGCCAATCCGTTGCCGCCGCGATGAAGTTTTACAAATTCGAACCGTCTGAAATAACCGTCTTTCACGACGAATTGGACCTAGCACCTGGGAAATGTCGTTTCAAAACAGGTGGCGGACACGCTGGGCACAATGGCCTGCGTTCGATACATCAACACATCACCCCAGAATACAATCGCATCCGCATCGGTATAGGCCACCCTGGCCACAAAGACGCGGTTGCTGGCTATGTTTTACGCGATTTTGCCAAAGCCGATCAGGACTGGATCGACGATTTGCTGCGTGGCATTTCAGATGGCGCAGAAAAACTAGTAAAAGGCGACAGCGGTCGTTTTATGAACGCAGTTTCACTTCGGACCGCCCCGCCCCGTTCTGCTACCTCAAAGCCAAAGACAACCACAGCAGCGAAAACCTCTGAACCTGCCATTGTAGAAGAAGAAAAACTGTCTCCGCTCCAACGCCTTGCCGCAAAGTTTCGTTAACGCAATGGATTACAAAGCCCTCGCAATCACGCTCAAGATCATCTTAACACGGCTCATCCAATTAGATTTTGTCGGCATTAACCGCCTTGCCCGCGTCAACACGATGTTCGACGCAGATAAGATAACACATAATTTCGTATCCATCCGAAGTCTGTTTGAATTCAAAGACATAAAAGCAGACATATCCAACCCAACGCCCCTTCCCAAAGCTCCACAATTCTTGCCGAAAATGCTCCCATGGGGCGAGAAATTACTATCTTTGGCAGAATGGCAAACACAACGCAGCGTCTGCGCGATGATCGTACTGAAAAATGGTACTTGCGCTTATGAAGACTATTTCAAGGACACCACAGCCAATGATCGGCGCATAAGTTGGTCCATGTCCAAAAGCGTTTTGTCGATTGCCACTGGCGTGCTGTATGACCAAGGCCGCCTTCCCCCGCTCGACAGTAAAATAGGTGACCTCGTCCCTAATTTGCACCAAAGCGCCTATGCAAATGCCACGCTGCAAAATGTTCTCAATATGGCCAGCGGCGTCGCATTTAACGAAGATTACCTTGATTTTCATTCAGACATTAACCGACTAGGCAGAATTATTGGCATCGGTGGTTCGATGGACGAATTTGCGCAAAACATGGCCGAACAAGACTGGGAGCCCGGAACATACAACCACTATGTGTCCGTCGACACGCATGTCCTCGGCATGGTTGTGCGCGAGATCACGGGCGAACCGTTGGCAGATTTCATTCGCAAAAACGTGTTCGACAAACTCGGCATGGAAACCACACCATATTTTGTTACGGACAGTTTCGACGAACCGTTCATCCTTGGCGGATTAAACCTCACCACACGCGATTATGCCCGCGTTGGATTAATGATGGCACAGGGCGGCGAAATTGGTGGAACGCGCATCGTATCCCAAGAGTGGATCACCCAATCTACACAACAATCCGCACCCCCACCCGATCCAAGACGCGCGGCTATGCTCGACGGTGTGTTGGGTTATGGATACCAGTGGTGGTTGCCACCCGGCGCAGCGAGCGGCGAGTATTTCGCCATCGGTATTTACGGCCAGTACATTTATATCGATACGTCACGCCAAGTGGTCATCGCGATCAACAGCGCGGATCGTGATTTTAAGGTTGGTGATGGGCAGATCACGCTCAATAACCTCCAATTTTTCCGCCAAATTGCCGCGCATTTAGAATAATTCTAAACATTGACATTTTTACCGTCGAAACCCATATTCAGAGCAACCTCTTTAAAGGATGCAAGCCTATGTTTATCCAAACCGAAAGCACTCCAAATCCAGCAACGCTGAAGTTTTTGCCGGGTCAAGCTGTTCTGGCAACGGGCACCGCTGATTTCCCGACGGAAGAAGCTGCGCAAAACTCACCCTTGGCTGCGCGCGTGTTCAAAGTGCAGGGCGTGACGGGCGTTTTCTTTGGCCCAGATTTTGTAACTGTCACCAAAGACGAAGCATCTGATTGGAATCATATCAAACCCGCAATTTTGGGTGTGATCATGGAACATTACCAATCTGGCCAGCCTGTTATGGGAGAAGATGCGCAAAACATAGGCCACAAGGAACACACTGGCGAAGATAGTGAAATTGTTGATCAAATCAAAGACTTGCTTGATACTCGCGTGCGCCCAGCCGTTGCCCAAGATGGCGGCGACATCACATTCCACGGCTTTGATCGCGGCATTGTTTACCTGCACATGCAAGGTGCTTGCGCAGGCTGTCCATCCAGCACGATCACCCTGAAAATGGGCATCGAAAACCTGCTGCGCCACTACATCCCAGAGGTAACAGAGGTGCGCCCTGTTGCCGCCTAACCCAATCATTCTAGCATTTGATACTGCAGCCGCGCATTGCGCGGCTGTTGTGGTTCAAGGGGACAAAACCTTGGCTTCGCAAGTTGAAGATATGTCCAAAGGACAAGCAGAACGTCTACTTCCCCTTATCGAAGACGTATTGGCAAAGGCGGGCGTAAAATGGTCCGATCTCGCTTCAATCGCCGTTGGAACTGGACCTGGAAATTTTACAGGTATCCGAATTTCAGTTTCAGCAGCACGTGGCTTGGCCCTATCCCTTGATATTCCCGCGATCGGCGTTTCGCGTTTAGAAGCAATGGCGTTTGGCACATCAGGCTCACAAACAGCCATCATTGATGCACGCCAAAACCGTATTTACACCCAGTCATTCGAAAACGGGGCGGCAATTTCGGAGATCGCAATTATTGAACAAGCCGCCCTCCCTGCCACTCATCCCACGCTGTGCGATGCTACAATTGATCTCCGCGCGACAATGATCCCAACGCAAACCTGCCTTGCGAACGTGGTCCAAATTGCAGCCACGCGCATGAACACGGATCAACCAAAACCCGCCCCCCTGTATGTGCGTGCTCCAGATGCGGCCCTGCCTTCTGATCCACCGCCGACCATTCTTCCATGACCCCTGAACAACTTGCAGAAATCCACGCCCTCAGCTTTACCCAGCCCCGCCCGTGGTCTGCCGCAGAATTTTCTGATTTCCTAGCATCAGAATGCACGCACTTGTTAACCAGTGAAAATGGTTTTGCCCTTATCCAGATCGCAGGGCCAGAAGCCGAACTATTAACCATTGCCGTCCTTCCAAATGTACGGCGAAATGGTCAAGGTTCAACGCTTTTAACGGCCGCATTAGCAACGGCTAAAGCCGCCACATGCAAAGATATTTTTCTCGAAGTTGTGGATACCAACACCCCGGCAATCGAACTCTATAAATCCAAGGGGTTTAGCGAACGAGGCATCCGTAAAGATTACTACAACGGGCCCAACGGTGCAAAATCATCCGCTTTAATCATGCATAAATCGCTCTAACCACGGCCAACAAACGGCATATCATTTGCCATTACTGTCATGAACAGAACATTTGCACCCAGTGGCAAACTTGCCATATGCATCACACCATTCGCGACATGATCCACATCCATTGTGGCTTCTGCACGCACCGACCCATCCGCTTGGGGCACCCCAATCGTCATCGGTTTCGCCATTTCTGTTAATGCATTTCCGATATCAATTTGCCCCACGTTAATATTGAAGGGTCGCCCGTCCAGAGACATCGTCTTAGTTAGCCCGGTGATTGCATGTTTGGTTGCTGTGTAAGGCGCGGTGCCGGGACGCGGCGCAACAGATGAGACCGACCCATTGTTAATGATCCGCCCCCCTTGGGGCGTTTGCGCGCGCATGATCCGCCACGCAGCACGCGCGCACAGGAAACTGCCCGTCAAATTAATTTCCACACATTGACGCCACGCGGCCACATCAATTTCGTCAATCGGCGCCGCAGGTACACCAATACCCGCGTTGTTAAACAGCGCATCCAAATGCCCAAACCGCGCCGCGACCTTATCAAACGCTGCATCAACGGCGCCCTCGTCCGTTACATCACAAACAATAACCATCGCCGCATCATACCCGTCTGCGACCTCGTTCAGCGTCTCCTCACGCCGCCCAATCAACCCGACATTCCAGCCCACATTCAGAAAAACACGCGCGGTAGACGCGCCAACACCAGACCCAGCACCGGTAATAATGATTGTTTGTGCCATGTGATTGCCTCCGAAAATAAATGTTACCCAAGGTCTAGCGCCTTGCCCCTACCCGTGTAAACCTAGCCCAACTTTCAAAACTGGACGTTCCTATGCCCAAATCACCCGATCCGTTTTTCCAACCCGTTTCTGCCATCGAATCCCCACGTTTTGCAGGGGTGCCTACTTTCATGCGACTTCCAAATTTGACGCCAGATCATGTTCGTTACAATGATGTTGAAATTGGCCTGATTGGTGTTCCGTGGGACAGCGGCACAACAAATCGCCCGGGACCGCGCCATGGTCCCCGCCAGTTGCGTGATTATTCTACCATGATCCGTGCGATGAACCCCGTGAATGGCATTAACCCATTTGCCCTGTCCAATTGCGCTGACCTTGGTGATGTGGGCGCAAACCCGTCCGATATCCAAGACGCGATGCGCCAGATCACCGAATTTTACACCGCGACGACGAAAGCAGGTATCATCCCGATGACAGCAGGCGGCGATCACCTCGTATCGCTCCCCGTGTTGCGTGGCTTGGCCCAAAATGGCCCCCTTGGAATGATCCATTTTGATGCCCACACCGATCTGTTCGACAGCTATTTCGGCGGCTTTAAATACACCCACGGCACCCCATTTCGCCGCGCGATCGAAGAAGGCCTTCTTGATCCGAAACGTGTAATTCAAATCGGGATTCGTGGCACAGCGTATAACACTGACGACATTGAATGGGGCCTCGATCAAGGGGTCACGATCATCCGCATCGAAGAGCTGTTCGCACGAGGTATCCCAGATGTCATGGCCCAAGCCCGCGCCATTGCGGGCGACGCAGAAACCTATTGTTCCTTTGATATCGACGTCATCGACCCCGCCTTTGCACCAGGCACAGGCACCCCTGAAATTGGCGGCGTTACCAGCTTTCAGGCGCAACAAATGGTTCGCGAACTTTCAGGGGTAAACTTGATTGGCGCCGACCTAGTCGAGGTCTCGCCGCCCTTTGATCCATCAGGCGGCACAGGCTGGCTCGGAGTCTCAATAATGTTCGAATTGATGTGTATGCTGGCCCAAGCCAAAAAAAACCCGCTTAAAGCCAGATAAACCTAACAAAATTGCCAATCTGGCTGGTTGCCGCAGTGGGGTTGCAGGCGTATACCATCTTGCAA
The DNA here is from genome assembly GCA_037625035.1 of Amylibacter sp. Lineage (GTDB taxonomy): Bacteria > Pseudomonadota > Alphaproteobacteria > Rhodobacterales > Rhodobacteraceae > Amylibacter. Next base: position 5,089 of record JASJIO010000112.1, on the reverse strand, counting down.
CTATCGCTCAGAAAAGGCCGCGCCCGTGGACCCAATTACCCTATCAACCGAAATGATCGTGGTTCTGGCTCTGCTTGCGTTTACCGTCTTTCTGTTCGTCTCTGAAATCGTCCGCGTTGACCTCGCAGCAATCATCGTGATGGTTCTGCTTGGCGCACTCAGCTACTTGCCAGGCTTAGGTGGATTGGCCGATACCAACCACTTGTTTGATGGATTTGCGTCCAACGCAGTTATCTCCATTATCGCCGTGATGATCATTGGCGCAGGGCTCGATAAAACAGGCCTCATGTCCAAAGTCGCCGCAACGATCCTAAAATATGGCGGCACAACCGAAGGCCGCATCATTCCAATTATCTCTGGCACGGTCGGTGTTATTTCCAGCTTCATGCAAAACGTGGGCGCCGCCGCGCTGTTCCTCCCCGTTGTGTCACGTATTTCATCGCGCACAAACATCGGCCTGTCGCGGCTTTTAATGCCAATGGGTTTTTGCGCGATCCTTGGTGGCACAATGACGATGGTTGGATCGTCGCCGCTTATCTTGCTCAATGATCTAATCATCACTGCAAACAACGACTTACCCGCCGATCAACAAATGCAAACCTTCGGTCTTTTCTCGGTCACACCCGTCGGCATCGCGCTTGTAATCACTGGTATCTTGTACTTCATGATCTTCGGACGCTGGGTTCTTCCGGGTGCCACATCCAAGGGCGACGCGGCCTCTGGCCAATCCATGAACGAATACCTCAAACGGCTTTATGGTTTGAAAGCCGACATCGTCGAGGTCGAAATTCCAGAAGGTAACATTCTGCTCGGCCAAGCCTTCAGCGATTTGATGGATGTGCACCACATCTATATCATCGGCTCCTACTTCAAAGGCCTGCGCTGGATTTCGCCAGTAGTCGACACGCAAATCACCACACCCTGCCGTTTGGCAATTCTGGGCCGCAAAAAAGTTATCGAGGAAATGGCCGATATTTATGGCCTCAACATCCTACCCGAACTCGATATCTTTGCCGAAGAATTTGCCCCGACCAAATCGGGCGTCGCTGAAATTGTGATCCCGCCAGACAGCCAAGCCATTGGCAAAACGGGCCAAGACCTCGCCCTGCGCAAAACCTACGGCATGTCGATGCTTGCTGTTCACCGCGGCGAAGACACGTTCAGCCATGTTGAAACCGAAGATCACGAAGCCACACGCATCGGCCGCATTCCCTTTCGCGCGGGCGATACGGTCGTCGTTCACGTTCAATGGGAAAACCTGACCCGCGTGAACAAAGACAAGAATTTTGTTGTTGTGACCTCTGATTTCCCCCAAGAAGAATTGCGCCCCAAAAAGGTGTCTTGGGCACTTCTATTCTTCTCCATCGCGGTCGGATTGATCCTGTTCACCGAAGTCCGCCTGTCCTTGTGCCTGCTTGTCGGCGCGTCTGGCATGATCGTGACCAAAGTTCTTGATATCGACGAGGCCTACCGCGCTGTTGGTTGGAACACCGTCTTTTTGCTCGCATCCCTCATCCCACTCGGCCAAGCAGTGCAAAGCACCGGCACCGCCGAATGGATCGCCCAAGGCATCCTCACCGTTCTGGATGGATGGCCAATCTGGGCACTGCAATTGGGTGTCGCAATCCTTGCCACCATCTTCACTTTGGTGATGTCAAACGTCGGCGCAACGGTTCTCTTGGTCCCGCTCGCAGTGTCCATCGCATTGGCCGCTGGTGGCGATCCTGCGATCTTTGCAATGACGGTCGCAATTTCCACATCAAATTCATTCCTAATCCCGACCCATCAGGTGAATGCGCTGATCATGGGGCCCGCGGGTTACCGCGTTATGGATTTTGTGCGCACGGGCGGGATCATGACGATTCTGTTCCTCATCGTTTCGATGGTCATGATGAACCTCGTCTTTTAACGGCTGATTTTACACATGAAATCACCCCGCCTCAGGTGTCTGCGCTTCCAGCTCTAACACAGGGGCCGCGACAGTCCGCAAATCTTCAATTCCAAGCGGAGCCTCTGGCTTTGCCAACATGTACCGCGTAACCCACAATAATCGGTGCTCAGCCCGCGTAATCGCCACATAGGTCAATCGTTTCCACAGCGCGATACCCGCTTCGGTCCGCCCAGCCCGGCTGGCCGCATAAATGTCTGGCGCAAAGACCTGAACATCGCGCCATTGCGATCCTTGGGCTTTGTGGATCGTACAGGCTGCACCGTGTACAAACGCCGCCCCCATCCGCGCTGCAGACGGGATAAATGGTTCTTCTTCATCCGGCATTTCAATTTTAATAATCGTTGCCGCCGAAACCTGTGGCTCCGCCGCACCAACAACATGAAGCCGCGAAAACCCTGGCTTGCGACCTTCGCTAAGGTATATTGCCTGCGCGCCCTTAATTAGACCACGCGCCTCCAGATCAATCCGTTTCTTACGGTGTTTCATCGGCAATTCGATCCCGTCACAGATCAGTGGTTCCCCCGAAAGCAGCATTTCCGCAGGCGCACCATACGCATTTCGAAACGCATGGATCAGACGAATGCGCGTTGCATTTCGCCACACCAAAACGGGCGCGCGCGCCATCGCCGCCGCATCAACGCGTGGCGCCACGACAACACGTTCATCTTTTTGCGCCGCCTCTTCGATCATCTTTTCAAAGTGATGAAATTCTAACTGTGGATCAGCCAACGCATGCGCCAAATCCAAAATCGGATTGTCATTCGCCTGACGATGCACCCGGCTTAACACCAGTTTGCGTTTGTCTGGCAAACCATCAAAGGCCATCGACCCAGATTGCCCAACAGGGGCCAACTGCGCAGGGTCGCCAAACAGAATAAGGGTCGAAAAAATGTCCTGCAAATCCTCTAGCTGTTTGTCATCGAGCATTGATGCTTCGTCGACAAACCCGACATCCAACGGATCATCGCGCCGCTTCCACCCGATGATAAAATCAGACCCCCGCAGCCCTGCAACGGCCAACGCGCCCGGCACAGATTTGTTAGATTGAAAAAACAGAAACGCACGCTCGAGCGCAGTGTCTGACAAACCTTCGATTTCGGGTTTTTCAGCGTTTCCAGCCAACCACTCTGCAATTTTTTCATATTCTGGATCATACATCGGCGTGTATAAAATGCGGTGGATAGTCGTCGCTGCGACACCTCGGTTGCGCAAAACAGAGGCCGCTTTGTTGGTCGGTGCCAAAATTGCCAGCGTACGGCGATCTTTTCTGGCCTTGCCCTCATAATCGCCGCTGATTGTATCCACACCAGCCTCAGAAAGCGCTTCGCCCAACTTGGCCAGCAACATCGTTTTACCAGAACCAGCCTTGCCCAAAACGGCCAATGTTTGCTGTTTTCCCGACGATTCAGGCATCAACAACGCATCATCCAGATCAATGCCGGACGCCTTTAATACATCCGCAACCGCGTCATAGGCGCTGGCTTGGTCTTCTGAAAATTTCATGAGCACGGATCCGGGTTAAGGCTTATCTACAACCATACTCCACCGCTGTGAAAAGCTGAATGCAATAATTACCCAACGAGTGCATCAACTTTTGTCATTCGTGGCATTCCAAATGCTTGATCAATCCACAAAGCCGATAATTCAGGCGCGACCTCTGCTTTCGCACACAAACGCAAACGGATTTCTTCCGAAAACTCCCATAACCCTACAGAAATACGATTTCGCCCTCCCCCGCTTGACCCCAGAATTTCTGGCGACCAGCCCAAAGACAGCAACACGATCTGATTTCAGATATATTACGCAAACCATTGGTATCGCATGGTTAACAAAAGATCAGCATACGCTGAAGGGTGGTTTTGTTAACATCTTAGAAAAAGCAGTAAAGTTATGATTTTAAATACTTATCAGACCTTGCGCCATTGCCTTGGCAACCGCATGAGTGGTGTTTTCTGCACCCAATTTAAAGCGCGCGCTTTCGATGTAGACGCGCAAAGTGTGTTCCGAAATCTTGAGGAACTCTGCCGCACGCCCCGATTCATAGCCGCCCCCAGCAACCGAAGCGCATCGGTTTCTCGTGGTGACAGCGATACATATTCGGTGATTTCATCCATATTTTCTAAAACTCGGACAGCAGAATGCAGATAGTGCCCGATCAGTAATAAATTTGACATCCAATGGGACAGAAATTTGCTCCATTCTTCATCCGAACAGGTATGACTAAGCGAGAACAGAGAGAATTCACCATGTGGTCCACGAATAGGCACGGACACGCCTTGGTTGCCAACACCACTATCCATCGCTTGCATAAAAAATTGACGCGCGGGTTTTTTATCCCACGACAACGACTTCCAGCTATATGGATTGAACCGCTGAAACGCACTCAAAACGACGGGGTCGATGCGGTACAGCTCTTCTTTTTCGTAGTGATCGGCCCAATCAGCGTCATAATTTGCTAGGGCGTAAGGTTCGCCATCACTGTTTACTGAATGATATACAACATGTTAACCTGAAATACGTCCCGCAGCCCAGCCACAAATTGGTTAAGCTCTACAAGCGTATTACATTGCTCCACGCGTTCCAAGAACGCTTCCATTTGGCTTTGCATGCTGCTCCGCTACGGCGATACTTGACGCCTGAATCGTTAACTCTGCCACCGCGATATGGATTGTGTCGTCCAGCTGCTCCGCAAGCTCCGTCAGCTCATTTTTTTCCACGAAATTGCGAAGGTCTTGAAGAACGTCGATCATCCAGTCTTGGGACATGAGAAGCCTCGTTTACAAAGGTTAACAGAACATTAACACAACTATAGCAAGAAAAGGTTAGCACTTGCAATTCGCAGCTGCACACTAGCCGTTTATGGCAGGGCTACGTTTTTTAGCATACTGTTTTTAAAAGATTTACTATAAATAAAAACAAATTTTGGACAAAAACAAGCCCACGTTAAAGGAAAACAGCGCGGGCTAAAGTTTTTTAACATTCCGTTAAGATTTGGCCTTACTCGCCTCTAAGGTATCCTGAAAAGTCGTCAAACCAGTGTGCGGAGCACTCACCAGTACCGACATATTACCGGGCGCATGTTCGTTTTTCAGCATCTTCATATGTGCTTCGGGAATGTCATTCCACGCAAATACCTCG
>JASJIO010000111.1:0-15116 GCA_037625035.1 Amylibacter sp. | reverse complement strand
AATACCGTATTCTGTGTCGGTACCAGCTGCTACGATACCAGCAGAACCAGGGGTGGCTTCGTCTGTGTTAGCAACAAAGCCAGTTACTGTCGTGTCGCCGAAGCCGTAAGAGCCGGACAACGTCATTTTAGAACCGATGGTGTCTTTGTCTGTATAGCCAAAACCAACACCAATGTCGCCAATTGATCCAACAGCGGACAATGACATTGCGTCTGCGCCAGCACCAGATGCGTCAGAAGCTGCACCAGCAGCTACTGTCCAGTCGCCAAAGTTGTAAGATACAGCGATTGCATCTTCAGTTATTTGACCTTGTGGGTGGAAAGTAGCAGTTGTGTCTGTTGACACGGAAAGACCGAAACCACCAGCGTTGAAGTCCAAGCGAACTACGTCGCCTGTGTTAGCGCGTGAAGAGTAGGAGTTGAGGTCCCAGACGGAGGTACCGATGTTAAATGATAAGTTTGCCCAGTGCAAACCTGTAAGGCCTACGGTACCTTGGAAGTAGCCAACACGCTGCAGCAAAGCACCGTTTGTGTTACCAACAGTAATGCGGAACATGTCGTTACCCATGAATACGTTAGAAGAAGCAACACCAGATGCAGGGTCGCCTTCATCGGAACGAATACGGATCATACCACCGAAATCCAGGCCGCTGTCTGTGGAGCCAGAACCATTGATGTTAATGGACGTACGTTTTTCGATACGAGTGTTGGACAGGCCAGTATCAACGCCGTTTACGGATTGGTTGTCGTATATGATACCGAAGCGACCGCCACCGGAAAGAGTTACGTCAGCAGCAGCTACGGAAGCTGTGGCAACGAGTGCTGTAGTAGCGAAGAGAACTTTTTTCATAAGTTTTCCCTCATTTAGAGTTTAAAAGATGCACCTCTAACTGAGGAATCCAGAAAGAGTGTTCCTGCTTGTCACCCTGCTGGCGTTAAATTTCAAGCGGATGTAGCTTGGGCTGAGGTCTATTGTCAAAATTGATGCATGGAAGCCACACTCTCTTTTGGGGGTGTTTTTGCTTTATCAGATTGATGCAGCCAATATTAACTTGTCCACTGATTAATCTAAAGGTAAACGAGTGAAAGAGCTGAAAAGCCTAGGGCATAGAGCATGAAAAATACGATATTTAAAATAACACTAGTAACTATATTCTGTTTGGCACTTGCTGGATGTGGCAACAGCGGGTTTTGGAATCGAGCAAATGACAATCTAACGCCAGAGCAAAAAGCAAACCAAAATTCGGCAGAAGATACACAACTAGAAGCCCGCGGATTGGGTGGTGCTCGTGCGGTCTCTATTTTTGATGCACTTCGCGCGCCTGATCAGAACACCAATTTGCGTGTGAATAAATACCTTTGGAACGCATCGCTTGAAACCTTGAACTTTTTGCCTGTGGAATCAGCAGATCCGTTTACTGGTATTTTAGTAATGGGTTGGGGTCGCGCCCCAGGCAGTGGCCGTCAGTACCGCGCGACTATTCTTATCCAAGACCCAGCATTGGATGCGCGCTCTTTGAAGATCTCTATCCAAACACGCGGTGGCGTGGCGAGTGCGGAAACCGTGCGCCGGATCGAAGATGCGATTTTGACCCGCGCCCGTCAGTTGCGTGTGCGCGACAAGAACCTATAACGCGGTAGATACCGCCCGAATAAGAATCTAACGCCGGGCTGATTGTCCGGCGTTTTGCTGTTTAAGGAAGCTGAATATGTCACGTTATAATGCACGCGTAGTAGAACCGAAGTGGCAAAAGGCTTGGGATGATGCGGGTGTTTTTAATGCACAGCTCGATGAAAGCCGTGAAAAATACTATGTATTAGAGATGTTTCCGTATCCGTCGGGCCGCATCCACATGGGCCATGTGCGCAACTATGCGCTGGGTGATGTCGTTGCTCGTTATAAGGCGGCGCAGGGATTTAATGTATTACATCCAATGGGCTGGGACGCTTTTGGCCTGCCAGCGGAAAATGCTGCGATGGAAAAAGGTGTGCATCCGGGCGAATGGACATACCAGAACATTGCGGACATGCGCGCCCAAATGAAGCCGATGGGTTTGTCGATTGATTGGTCGCGCGAATTGGCGACCTGTGATCCAGAATATTATGGCCAACAGCAGGCCATGTTCATCGACTTTATGGGCAAGGATTTGGTCTATCGTAAGAAAGCAGTGGTGAACTGGGATCCTGTAGACATGACCGTTTTGGCGAATGAACAGGTCGAAGCGGGGCGCGGTTGGCGCTCTGGTGCGTTGGTGGAACGTAAGGAGTTGACGCAGTGGTTCTTTAAGATCAGCGCATTTTCCGAGGAATTGTTGTCCGCGATTGATGATCTAGAGGGCTGGCCCGACAAGGTGCGTTTGATGCAGCGCAACTGGATTGGGAAATCCCGTGGGTTGGAGTTTGCCTTTGATCGTGTGGATAGCGGTGACAAGATCGACGTGTACACCACGCGGCCTGATACGCTGAACGGCGCGTCTTTTGTTGGTATTTCGCCAGATCATCCAATTGCGAAGGCGCTGGAGGCTGAAAATGCCGATGTCGCAGCATTTGTTGCGGAGTGCCGCAAGGGTGGCACAACTGAAGAGGCGGTTGAGACAGCGCCAAAATTGGGTATGGATACGGGGATTCGGGTGAAACATCCTCTGTTTGCGGATCAGGAACTGCCTGTTTGGATCGCGAACTTTATCTTGATGGATTACGGAACAGGTGCGATTTTCGGCTGTCCTGCACATGATCAGCGGGATTTGGACTTCTGTCGCAAGTATGATTTGCCTGTGATTGATACGTTCTTTGCACTGGATAATGACACGCCTGTTGCGGAGTGGGCGTTTGTTCCACCAAAAACTGAAAAGGTGAAATGGGTTGATCATTTCGCGGGTTTGGACGAGGCTACGGGCCAAGAAGCCATTGATGCGACGATTGCGTTTGCTGAAAAGGCTGGCTGGGGCAAAGGCACGACCAACTATCGCCTGCGCGATTGGGGTGCGTCACGCCAACGGTTCTGGGGTGCGCCAATCCCTGTGGTGCATTGCGATAATTGCGGTGTGGTCCCAGAGAAGAAGGAAAATCTGCCAGTAGAGTTGCCAAAAGACGCCACCTTTGATCGGCCGGGCAATCCGTTGAACTGGCATCCAACATGGTGTGATGTGCCGTGTCCGTCTTGTGGCAAACCTGCGCAGCGTGAAACAGATACGATGGATACATTCGTGGATTCGTCTTGGTATTTCGCGCGATTTACTGCGCCACGTGCCCAAACGCCGACCGTAAACGAGGATTTGTCCTATTGGATGAATGTGGATCAATACATCGGTGGGATTGAACACGCGATTCTGCACCTGTTGTATTCCCGCTTCTTTGCCCGCGCGATGAGCGAGACGGGCCACATGCCCAAAACCGCGATTGAGCCGTTCAATGCGTTATTTACGCAAGGGATGGTGTGTCACGAAACATACCAAGATCCTGATGGTAAGTGGGTGAACCCTGAGGATATTACGCCTGTTAAAGGTGGGTATGAGCTGGCGGATGGACGAGCAATTACGGTTGGCCCGTCTATAAAGATGTCCAAATCCAAGAAAAACGTAGTCGATCCAGAAGATATTATCGACCAGTTTGGTGCGGATACGGCCCGTTGGTTTGTGTTGTCTGATAGCCCACCCGAGCGGGATGTGGAGTGGACCGCTGCGGGTGCAAATGCGGCGTGGAAGCATATCAACCGTGTTTGGACGCTTAGTGATAAGATTGTCGAGATGTCTGACGGTGCAGGCGGCGGTGATGATGAGCTGCGCAAAGAAATGCACAAAGCCATCCATGAAGTGACGGCGAACATCGAAAACTTTGGTTTTAACGCGGCTATTGCAAAGCTGTATGGCTATGCCAACACAATTGCGAAATCGAATGCTGGTAAAGCGGTGCAACGTGAAGCTGTGATGGTTATGGCGCAGTTGATGGCACCAATGACACCCCACTTGTCCGAGGAAATCTGGGGCGCACAGGGCGGCGAAGGTTTGGTTGCGCAAGCGGCTTGGCCCAAAGCGGACCCTGCGATGTTGGTGGACGATATGGTGACTCTGCCGATCCAGATTAACGGCAAACGACGCGATGAAATCACTGTAGCAAAAGATATGCCAAAGGAAGAGGTTGAAAAACTGGTCCTTGCAAACGAGACTGTGATTAAGGTTTTGGACGGTGCTGCACCCAAAAAGCTGATTGTTGTACCGGGACGGATTGTGAATGTTGTTGTTTAACCGACGTGCTGTTTTGATGTTGGCCCTTGGGGTGGGCGTTTCTGCGTGTGGGTTTACGCCCGTTTATAAGCTGGGGACGGCTGCGAACAATTTGAAGGGCCAGATCGAGATTGATCTAGTTAAGGGGCGGAATGGGTTCGAGCTGCGTGAAGAGTTGGAAAACAAGTTGGGCCGCGCTGATTTTGGTGCGCCTTACGTGCTGACATTCAAGCTGACGTTTAACGAAACAAGTTTGGCGGTGACCGAAGACGAGGGCACAACGCGCAACAATCTGAACGGCGTTGCCGCCTTTACGGTTCGACGCAAGGATACGAACAGTGTTGTGTATAAGGACAGCGTTCGAAACGCCACTGTGTACGGCACGACATCCAAAACATTCCCGTCTGGTGTGGCACAACGGGACGCAAACACGCGATTGGCCAAAGCGCTGGCGGCGCAGATCGCGAACAGAATCGCAATCACGGCGGATGGCTGGGCGAAATGAAGCTTGCAGGCGGGCAAGCATCTGCGTTTCTAGCGAAGCCTGACGCCGGTAAATCTGCCATTCTGTTATACGGTATGGATGCGATGCGTGTGTCGTTAAAGCGCCAACAGTTGATCAAAGCATTGGTCGGACCAAACGCGGACGAGGAAATGCGTCTGGCGCGGATTGACGCGTCTGACTTGCGTAAAGAACCGTCGTTGGTCTTGGATCGTATAAAGGCGCAGGGGTTTTTCCCTGGCCCGCGTGTGGTGTTTGTTGAAGGTGCTGGCGATGGGCTGGCCGTTGTTATGCAATTGGCGCTGGGCGAATGGGCCACTGGTGACGCAACGATGGTTGTAACCGCCAGCAGTTTGAATGCGCGATCCAAATTGCGCAAAGTGTTTGAAAGTGATCCACGTGCGGTGGCGATCGGGATTTATGATGATCCGCCCAGCCGCGCAGATGTTGAACGTTTGGCAAAAGAGGCCAAGCTGGGTGATGTGCCGCAGGGCGCGATGGATGCGTTGATGACCTTGGCGCGCACGCTTGATCCTGGCGAATTGAACCAGACGATTGAAAAGCTGGGTCTGTATAAATTCAGGGATGATACGCCGATCACGGGCGATGATATTGACGCCTGCATGCCTGCCACATCGGATGCAAATCTGGATGATGCAGTACATGCCATTGCCGAGGGGCGCACGGGGGATGTGGTTCTGACGCTGAAACGCCTGTCAGGTCAGGGCATTAGCCCGACCGCATTGTGCATTGCCGCGACACGACATTTTCGCACGCTTCATGCGGCGACAATTCATCCGCAAGGGGCAGACACTGCGCTAAGTCGTGCGCGACCGCCTGTGTTTGGGCCTCGCAAAGACCGACTTATCCGTCAGGTTCGACGGCTCGGTGTGGACAAAGTTGAAAAGGCGCTGACAGAGTTGATGAACACAGATTTACAGCTCCGATCCAGCCAAAAACCACCAGAAATGGCGCTGTTGGAACGCACATTTATTCGTATCGCAATGCTACAAAGGAACTGAATATGTACACATTGATCGGAACACCAAAAGCACGCCCGTTTCGGGTTCTGTGGATGATGGAAGAGTTGGGTGTAAAATACGATATCCTACCGTTTTACCCGACCGACAAAGAGGCGATGAAATCTTACAATCCGACAGGAAAAGTTCCTGCATTAAAAGTTGGGGACGATGTGATCATCGATTCCGTGGCGATCATGCAGTTTTTGGCAGACAAACATGGCAGTCTGACGTTTGGAGCGGGAACGATTGAACGTGCCAAACAAGACAGTTTCACCCAGTTTATTTGCGACGAAATTGATGGCGCATTGTGGACTGCGGCGCGCAATAGTTTTGTGAACCCCGAAGAACGGCGTGTGCCTGCGATCAAGGATGCTTTGATCTGGGAGTTTGAGCGCTCAATCAAAGCGTTGGAAGAACGGCTTGGGGACAACGAATATCTGACGGGTGATACCTGTACTATTCCAGATATGTTGCTGACCCATTGTGCGGGTTGGGCGCGAAATTCTGGCTTTCCGATTGAGGCAGATAACGTGCGCGGATTGATCCGTCGGATGCTGGAACGGGATGGATATAAACGCGCGGATGCGGTTAGGAATGCACCTGCGTAATGTAATCCGCAGCGGTAATGCCTGCTGTGCGACCTGTGGCCAGACAAGCGGTGATAAGATAGCCGCCTGTCGGGGCCTCCCAATCAAGCATTTCGCCGGCGCAGAATGTGCCTGCCAGTGATTTCAGCATGAAGCCAGCGGTTAGGTCTGCTTGGCGAACACCGCCTGCAACCGAAATTGCGAGGTCGATTGGAGCGGTTCCCGTGTAGGGGATCGGCAGAGATTTCACTGTTTTGGCAAGGGTTTCGCGGGGGGTGGCGCGTGCGTATTCCATGACCAAAGCAGATTTGGTTACGTCGAGTTTCAACGCTTTGCGCAAGACGTTGGCAAGGCTGGTTTTTGTGGATTGAGCGTTGATCTTTGCCTGAAGCGTTTCGACGTTTTGATCGGGGAGTAGATCAATAAGTAAGGGTTGAATTGCACGAAAACCGTTCGAAAAATGATAGGTAAGCGATCCCTCTAGCCCCGATTTGGACAAGACACATTCGCCTTTGCGGGTGTCTGTGCCAACTGTCATGGCGATGTTTTTCAGAGGTTTTCCAAAATGTGGTTCCATGAACTTGGACCAATTTACCGCGACGCCCATATTTGATGGTTCGAAGGGCGCTGTTTGGATACCTCGTTCCGCTAGCAGTTTTACCCACGCGCCGTCTGATCCAAGTTTTGCCCAGCTTGCACCACCAAGCGCGAGGACGGTTGCTTTTGGTTCGAGAGTTTCGGGGCCATCGGGTGTTTCAAAGGTAAATGTGTTTTCTGACCAACCTGTCCAACGCCAGCGCGTTTTGAATTGCACACCTTTGTTGGCCAAGCGCAGTAGCCATGCCCGAAGGAGCGGCGAGGATTTCATGGTTTTGGGGAAAACACGGCGGGTTGATCCCACGAATGTGTCTTGGCCGAGCGTTTCGGACCAAGTGAGAACCTCTTTGTTGCCAAATGCCTCAAGGCTGGGTTTTAACAAACCAGAAGCATCAATGTAGGCGGCGAGGAAAGCATTAGTGTCTTCGGATTTTGTAAGGTTCAGGCCTGATTTCCCTGCCATCAAAAACTTGCGCCCCAAAGATGGTTTTGCATCCGCAACCACAACCGAATGCCCAGCATCCGCTAGCATTTCAGCCGCCATGAGGCCCGCAGGTCCAGCGCCAATGACAAGTGCATCAATCATTGCGATACCTTCGGAAAGCCGCCTTTGATTTCGACAACACGTTGTGGGTATTGGATTTCGATGTTGTTGTCCTTGACCGTGTTCCAGATCAGGAACAGCACGTCAGATGTGTATTTATTTGGGCCATCGTCGATACCTTCGACCCAAAATTCCACTGCAAAATCGCTGCCTTTGTCGCCAAAGTCACGCAATTTATAATCGGGTGGGAAGAGTTCATTCAGGACGTCTTTGTGGGTCGCGACGGCCTTTTCGATGATGCCAGAGATAAAGTTGGATGCGATCTTTTGTAAGCCAAAACCAAGGCCTACACCAACTGCGCCACCAAGAACGGCAAGGGACGAAAGGTTGATGCCCATGATGTTAATTAACAACAGAAAGGCTGCGCCAAAAATGACCAATTCAACTGCTTTGGCAGCAAGTTTGTGGGTGGTGGGGCGCATTTCGTCTTGGGTTTTGATGTAGGTTGCGGATTGGTTGTTTGACCAACTGCCAAACCAAAAAAGGACAGAACCAAAAACAATGCCACGGATCACTGCGAGGAGTGAGAATTTGATATTGCCGACACCGACAATTGTTTCGGACAGGTGGAGAATAACTGGGTCTAAAAAGCCGAGCGCATAGACGAGCGCGACGGGAATTAGGATGAATTTACTGAGCAATTTAATAAAGGAATTGGTGGCGATTTCTTCGACAAAAATGCGGGCGGCTAACAAAATGAAGAGACGTTTGCCAAAGGCAATAACTACACCAGATCCAAAAAGCGAAAGCGTAATTTGTTCGCCGATACCGATGAACGCATAGGCGAGCAAAGGCAGGAGGAGCGGGAGGAATAACAACACAAAACGGCGCGACGTTGCGATAATATTATCTTGTTTTGCAGGCGGCGTTAACAGCTGCAAAAGCATGGGATCAAGCCGTTTAGCTGCAAACTTTGCTGCGAAATACGCGATGATCAAGAGGCCGAATTGGGACCACGCGGCAGGGCTGGACAGCCAACCAAGTGCTAGGTCGCGGCCTAAGATCCAGTATTCTAGTGCGGTTTGTATCATCGGATTGTCAAAATTCATTGGTTTCACCAGACTTGACGCGCACCCCATTTGCGCATTGTGATCTTCTAAACAGAAAGTGGTGCAAAAGACTATGGGTGTGATGATTGATGGGCAGTATTTCGAAGACGACCCTGCCCCAGAAAGTGAAACAAGCGGCGAATTTCAGCGCAAGGCGTCAAGTATTCGCAATTGGATCGGGCAGGGCAATTTTACCGCCGAGGCGGGGCAATATCATTTGTTTGTCGCATGGAACTGCCCGTGGGCGCACCGCGCGCTGTTAACGCGGGCCGTGTTGGGATTGGAGGTTGCGATTTCTGTGTCCTACGCCAAGCCACGGCGCACAAAACTGGGCTGGGTGTTTGACGCAGACGGTGCGTTTGGGGATCCGCTGTTGGGTGTGAGGGCGGTGCACGAGGTGTATGGGCGCCATCGGCCCGTATATACAGGGCGGATCACCGTGCCCGTTTTGTGGGATAAGAAGACGAGCGTGATCGTAAGCAATGAAAGCGCGGATATCGTACGGATGTTGAACGCTGGGTTTGGGGGCGATCTGTATCGTGATGATTTGTCTGCGCAGATAGATAGGTGGAATGATCTGATTTATCCGACCTTTAACAATGGTGTTTACCGCGCAGGGTTTGCGCGGACGCAGGTCGCATACGATGCGGGCGTGGCGGACGTTTTCGCGACGATGGATAAGATTGAGGCGCATTTGCAAATATCGCGGTATCTGTGCGGGGATCGGTTTAGTGAGGCCGATTTGCGCATGTTCCCAACCTTGGCAAGGTTTGATGTGGCCTATCATTACGCGTTCAAATGTAACCTGCATCGATTGATGGATTATCCAAATCTGTGGGGCTATGCGCGGGAAATATATCAAATGCCAGGTGTCGCGCAGACTGTGAATTTCAACATCTACAAGCAGGGTTATTTTTCACCTTCCGAGATGCGCAATCCTTTGGGGATCGTTCCTGCTGGGCCTGTAATTGATTGGGATGTGCCCCATGGCCGAGGGTGACGAACGGGGCTTTTTTTGGGATACTGTCCTGCGGTATTCGATAGGGTATGAAACTTGATCCCATAAATATCCGAATCCTTGAAATTTTGCAAAAAGACGCTGATCAGCCGTTGGATGCGTTAAGCGAGCAGGTGAACCTATCGCGCAATGCCTGTTGGCGGCGGATTAAGCTGATGGAAGAAGAGGGTTGGATCAAAGGGCGTGTCGTGTTGCTCGATCCGATGAAGCTGGGTTAAAGCTGTCGGTTTTTGTGCAGGTGCGCACGGATCGCCACGATGCGGATTGGATTGATCAATTCGCCAAAGCTGTGCGGATGATGCCGCAGATAACAGGGGCCTATCGCATGACGGGCGATCTGGATTATTTGTTGCACATTCAGGTGGCGGACATGGCGGATTACGACGCGTTTTACAAACGGTTCATCGCCAAGGTGAAAGTGTCTGATATGTCAGCAAGTTTCGTGATGGAGCAGGTGAAGGAAACCACCGCGCTGCCCCCTTAACGCCGTGTGATTTTCGTGATCGCCTTTGGGTTGTCGAAATAGGCAGCCTCGTAACACTCATTCAGCTCTTCCTCGGACAGATAATCGAACAAGCGTTTGATCGCGGCGATGCTTTGGGGTTTTGCCGCTGCTGCGTCAATTGTCATGCTGGTGAGCGTGTCTTCGAAATTTGCCAATTCCACAATGTGATCGATAAGGCCGATGCGAAGGGCGTCATCCGCGACCAGTTTTTGGCCTGCCATCAGGATCATTTTCGCCTGTCCGGTGCCACACAGAGCCGCCAAGCGTTTCACGTCGTTGGGTTGGGGTAGAAAGCCACGTTTTAAGACTGGGTAGAAGAATTTTGCCTGCGGTGTTGCGATGCGCATATCACACGCCAACGCGAGGGCAAAGCCGCCCCCTGCGAGTGTTCCGTTTAGGGCGGCGATTGTCAGGCAGGGCAAATCGGCGATGTTCTGGGAGGCATCGACCCAGACTTGATCGCGGGTAAATTCAAACATGTCTTCACCGCCAGACACGTCCGCGCCAGCGCAGAATACGCGATCACCTGCGCCAGTGATGACAAAGATGCGCAGTTCGGGATCGGCGTGGGCATCAGCGGCGGCATCGGCAACGGCGCGTAACATCGCAGGTGACAATGCGTTGGCCTTGTCGGGGCGGTTTAATGTGACGCGCCATTGGCCGTTCGCATTGCTGACGTCAATCATTTTTGGCCCAAACACCTAAGGATTTCAGGGTCGCTTTGGCGCACAACATCGCCAAGGAAATCATCGGCATCAGGGGTACACATCCAAGCGAGCGTGTCTGCGATTACGGAGGGGTGTCTGTGGTCCTCCCATTCCAGATCACTGACAGGATTTACGCCAGATTTCTTGATGATCCGCTGCATTTGCGTCGCGACAGTTCCGGGCGATAGCACCAAGGCGCGGATGCCGTTTTCGCCCTCTTCGCTGTGCAAGCAGGCGCTGAGGTGATGAACGGCGGCTTTGGAGGTGTTGTAATGCGACCATCCTTCAAGCGCGGAAGTAGCTGCACCCGATCCGATGGTGATGATCGTGCCGCCGCCTTCTGCTTTCATGATCGGAAGGGCGGCGCGAATGCCATAGAAAACGCCTTTGACGTTTACGTCGATGATGGTGTCCCACGCTTCAACGGTGGCGTGTTCCAAACGTTCAA
Source organism: Amylibacter sp. (assembly GCA_037625035.1). Lineage (GTDB taxonomy): Bacteria > Pseudomonadota > Alphaproteobacteria > Rhodobacterales > Rhodobacteraceae > Amylibacter. The sequence continues at coordinate 3,855 of JASJIO010000111.1, read as the reverse complement.
CAGGTTCGAGCCTGCCTGCGTTGTTGATCAGGATATCAACACTGCCAAATTCGGATTGAGCGAGGCCGATTGCGGCTTGGACTTGGTCGTAATCGGCGACATCTGTGGCCAATGCGAGTGCTGTTCCACCTGCAGCGTTTATTTCGGCGGCGATTGTTTCGATTGCATCTGAGGTGCGCGCGCACAGCAGGACTTTGGCACCGAGTTGGGCGAATTTACGGGCGGCTGCCTCGCCGATGCCACGACTGGCGCCTGTGATGATGACAGATTTATTTTTCATAGTTTTAGCCCTTTACGAAAGTGTAGCCACTGCCAGCGCGTTCTAGCGTGCCAATATTTGGTTGCAGCACGTGGCCGCCTGACATTTTCATACCATCGGTGGCGATCATGTCTAGCGTGCGTTTGCGTGCTGCGTCCATGTCGATGTCAAACGCGATGCCGATTTCAGGGTTGATGAACTGCAATATTTGGGCGTGGGCGATATCGCTGACGTGCACAAAGCTGTCTGATCCGTCGTCTGCGCGAAACCCCATGTGGCCTGGTGTGTGGCCCGGCAGGCTTAACGCAGTGATGCCTTTGATCAATGTGTCGCCGTCTTTGGTTCGCTCTATGAGGCCTGCGTAAGTAGCGATGCTGGCTTTCGCGAGGCCCTGCCATTGGGTCAGGGTTTCATTGGTGAAAACCTCGGTTGACCAGAATTTGTGATCGGCTTCGAATACGATCATCTAGGCTTTTTCAAAAACAGCTTGGCCGTCTTTTGTTAATGCGCCTGCGATGTGGTCGGGGTGAAGGTGCGTGAAATACAGGTGTGTGATGTCATCGTTTGCGATGTCAACCTCTGCCATTTCGTCACCTAAGAAGGCCGCAGGTTTCGCCGAACAGGTCGCGTGGGCCTGCGTCTACTAACATTGTATCGCCGCCAGATTTCACGATGAATGCGTTAAAGTTGGTGTCGATACTTTTAATGCCTGCAATTTTCAGGATTGAAGTGATATCGGCTTCTTGCGTGCCAGGAAATAGCTCTGCGCCTGAAGGGGTGACGGTATTTTTGTGGGGCGCGGATCGGTTGGGGCGCGATATTTTTAGCCGCATACTGTACGGGGCGCAGTTGTCGCTGATGGTTGGTTTGATCGGGATTACTGTGTCGTTTATTCTGGGTATCACCATTGGCGGGATTGCTGAGTATTTCGGTGGGTGTACGGATTGGGCGGTGAACCGCGTAATCGAGGTGCTGCGATCCATTCCTGAGTTGCCGTTGTGGCTGGCGCTTTCTGCCGCCGTGCCGAGCCATTGGGGGCCTGTGGCGGTGTTCTTTATTATTTCGATCACTCTGGGCTTGCTGGATTGGCCGGGGTTGGTGCGCGCTGCTGAGATGATGGGTGCAAAGCCTGAGTGGGTTATTCGCAAGCATTTGTTGCCCAATTTCGCGAGCAATTTGATTGCCGGTGCGATGCTGTCGATCCCTGCGATGATCCTTGGGGAAACGGCGCTGTCGTTCCTTGGGCTGGGTCTGCGTGCGCCTGTGGTTAGCTGGGGTGTGATGCTGAACGACGCGCAGAACTTGGCATCAATCGAGATTTATTCGTGGACAGCGATCCCGATGTTGCCCGTGATTTTTGTGGTGCTGGCGTTCAACTTTCTAGGCGACGGATTGCGCGATTCACTGGACCCGTATTCGGATCACTTGGCGGTAAATCAGCTGGTGAAACCTGTGCGTTCTAGCAACCAGTAGGTTGCGATGATCGCGATGGCGAGCGAGGCTGGGATCACGATAACGCGGTGATACCATTCCTTGTCGCGGAACCAGTAGCCGGCGGCGAAGAAGCAGACCGCGATGACTGTTAGCTGGCCGATTTCAACACCGATGTTGAACGCGATCAGGGCGGGAATGAACTGTGCGGTGGGCAGGCCGAAATCGCCGAGCACAGAGGCAAAGCCGAGGCCGTGCAGAAGGCCGAACCCGAAGATGAGGAACGGACGCCACGGCGAGAGTTTCTCGGTGAACAGATTTTCCACGGCGACAAAAATGATCGAGGCTGCGATGAGGGGTTCAACGATGCTGCCCGAGATTTTGACGTAGCCAAGCGCGCCCAGTGCCAGTGTGATGGTGTGGGCGAGCGTGAACATGGTGATTTGTGTGAGCAGTGGGCGCAGGTAGGCGGAAAGCAAGAACAGCCCGATCACGAACAAGATGTGGTCGAGGCCCTTGGGGATGATGTGGTCGAAGCCTGCGATGATGTAATCCATGACCACCGTGCCAACGGATTGCGGCGCGATGTTGGCGAGATCGACGCTGGCGGAGGTGTCGCGTGGGACGAAATCTGCGAGCGTCGGTTCTGGGAATTCTTCGCTGCCCGGGACGAACAGGCGCAGGATGCTGTCGCCGTTTTCGGCAGGGTAAGTCCATTTTAGCTCGCCTGTTGTGGAGGGTAAAGTTGCGGAGAAGCTGAGTGTGGAAATGCGGGCAACTGCGACATCGCCAGTTTCTGGAATTTCGGGATCGTTGGACGTGAGCGGCACGGATGCGCCGTCAACTTCGAGCGTTAGGCCGTCGCGGTAGGTGTTGGCGAAGGATTTATAGGCGGTGGCAAGATCAGTAGCGGATAGGTCGCGCAGGCGGAGGTATTCCTCTGCGCCGTCTTCGGTTTCGCCGCTGAATGCTTCGTCTGCTGTGCCTGAAATCAACGATTCCACGTTTACGTCGATGGTGATGATGACGTTCGCGCCGTCCACAGCCATGTCGATGATTGCAGGCGCGTTTTCGTGCGATTGTGCGGGTAACGCCAGCATTAAAACGCTGAAAAGGATGGCAAAGACGCGGATCGCTCTATATCGGTGGTGAGGCATCATTTTGAAGGGGTCTGTTATGTTTAAGTTGGGTGGTTTCGCACTGTCTATGGCATTTCTAATGGCGGGTCCATTGTTGGCGCATGAGTTCTGGATGGAAGCCAAAGATTATGCGCCTGAATCAGGTCAACCTGTCGAAGTACAGCTGCGCGTTGGGCAAAATTTTGGCGGGTCGGAATATCCGTTTGTGAAACAGCGGTTCAAATCATTCACTGTGACGGCTGGTGGAAAAACGCAAAACTATGAAGGACGCTCAGGGGATCGACCTGCGTATCAGGATAAAAACCCAACGGCCGGATTGCAGGTTTTGGCGTATCATTCGCAGCCAGACACGTTGAAATTTACCAAAGCGCGGCCCGATCTGTTGGCAACGTATCTAAAGGCCGAGGGGCTGGATTTTGTTCTGGATCAGCACCGCGCAGATGGATTGCCCGAGATCGGAATTTCCGAGAAATACACCCGCAACGCAAAGACGCTGGTGCAAGTTGGACCGTTTAAAGGCGGCATTGATCGCGCGGTTGGCTTGCCGTTCGAAGTGGTCGTGCAGGGATCGCCTTACGACGGGACGACGTCTGTGAAGGTGCAATTGTTGTGGCGGGGCAAGGCGATGCCAAATTATCCGATTAACGTGTTCACCAAGGCTGACGGCGTGGTGCAAACGCGGGTTCAGACGGATGGCAGAGGCATGGCGATTGTGCCGTTTGCGGCGGGGTCGCGGGTTATGCTGAACTCGGTGAAAATTGAGGGGATGGCTGAAGGCAGTGAACATTTCTACGAGAGTTGGTGGGCGTCTACGACGTTTGGGTGGTAGGGTTTTTGAACGGCAGCTTTGTCCGGCGGTTTTAATGGTGGACGCAACACTTTAACCTTTAGAGAAAGATGGAGTGTTTACGATGAAGTACCGGACGCGAACGTTTTATACGGCCAAACAGAAGTCAGAGATGTGGGACCGGTGGCCTCGCGGCGAGTCCATGAGCTCGATCGAGCGACACTTCAATCGTGCGTCGT
>JASJIO010000110.1:0-59538 GCA_037625035.1 Amylibacter sp. | reverse complement strand
CCGCCTTTACATGGGCGAATGGGCCGCCGCGTTTGGCCGTCAAGAAGCAACCCACGGCGGCAATTTCATGGGTGTCAAAGCCAGCAGAAAACGCATTGAAATCCGCTACATGGATTTCTGGAAAGTCGTAGACGGCAAAATCATCGACAACTGGGTCATGGTCGATTTCCCCCACATCCTGTCACAACTCGGCGTCGATGTGTTCAACGGCAAAGGCTGGGAAATCTATGATCAGGGCGAAGAAACGCCGCCCACACCCGCATAATTCGAAAGACAGGACAGCTAAAATGGCCATCACCCACCTCAAAACTGCTCGTTCCGCGCAGGATCGCGCCGATGACGATGCCAAAACTCGGGCCATCGTGGAAAGCACCCTAAAACAGATCGAAACAGGCGGCGATGCAGCCGTTCGTGAACTGTCCGAAAAATTCGACGGCTACTCCCCGCCGTCTTTCAAACTGTCCCAAGACGAAATCGACGCCCTGATCGCATCGCTCACGGATCGCGAACTTGCCGACATCAAATTCGCCCAAGACAACGTGCGTAAATTTGCACAAGCCCAGCGTGACAGCATGCTCGACATCGAAGTCGAACCTATGCCAGGCGTGATCTTGGGGCATAAAAATATCCCCGTGCAATCCGTTGGCTGCTACGTTCCGGGCGGTAAATTTCCGATGGTCGCCTCGGCCCACATGTCCGTTGCCACGGCATCTGTCGCCAAAGTACCCCGCATCATCGCCTGCACGCCGCCCTTCAAAGGCAAACCAAACGCCGCTGTGATCGCCGCTATGCACCTCGGCGGCGCGCACGATATTTACGTAATGGGCGGCATCCAAGCAATCGGCGCAATGGCTCTTGGCACCGAAACCATCGACCCCGTCCACATGCTCGTCGGCCCCGGCAACGCCTTTGTCGCCGAATCAAAGCGCCAGCTTTTTGGCCGCGTCGGCATCGACCTGTTCGCAGGCCCCACCGAAACGATGGTGATCGCAGACGACACAGTCGACGGCGAGCTTTGCGCCACCGATCTGCTGGGCCAAGCCGAACACGGCTACAACTCTCCTTCGGTCCTGCTAACCAACTCCAAAAAACTCGCTGATGACACGTTGTCCGAAATCGACCGTCTCCTCAAAATCCTCCCGACCGCTGACACAGCATCTGTTTCATGGGAAGAATACGGCGAGGTGATCCTGTGCGACACCTATGATGAAATGCTCGCAGTCGCAGACGACATCGCATCCGAACACGTCCAAGTCATGACGGACCGCGACGACTGGTTCCTGGAACACATGACCTGCTACGGCGCACTGTTTCTTGGCGCACGAACCAACGTGTCAAACGGTGACAAAGTCATCGGCACCAACCACACGCTCCCAACTAAAAAAGCTGGCCGCTACACGGGTGGTCTTTGGGTCGGCAAATTCCTCAAAACCCACAGCTACCAGAAAATCACCACAGACGAGGCCGCAACCCTCATCGGCGAATACGGTTCTCGATTGTGCATGCTTGAGGGCTTCGTCGGCCACGCCGAACAGTGCAACGTACGTGTGCGCCGCTACGGTGGCATCAACGTGCCCTACGGCGAAGGTGCGGCGTATCGCGAGCCCGACAAATCATGACAACCCGCGCCCCGAAATCCATGTGGTCACTCAAAACCTTGGGGCGCACCCGCCTATCGCACCACTTTTTCATGCGCGATTTTTTCTTCTCTGAAATCTTGGCCTTTCACGGCATTCCCAACATCCCCGATAATCCCGACACGATGATTACTGTCGCCCAAGGTCTCGCGCAAAATCTGCTTGATCCGATGGTCGAAACTTTCGGGCCCCTTGCCATCCGATCAAACTATCGCTCCCCCACGCTGAACCAATATGGCAACGACAACAAACTCAACTGCTCGCACAACCGCGCCAACAAAGCCCAACGCATGTGGGATTACCGCGACGACGACGGCCACATCGGCGCATGCGTTTCTGTCGTGATCCCGTGGTTCGCCGATCAATACGGCACACATCCAAATCCACGCCGCGATTGGCGCGATTTGGCCTATTGGCTGCACGACCACATCCCCTATTCCGCCATCTGGTTCTTCCCCAAACTCGCGTGTTTCAACCTCACTTGGAACGAACACCCAAAGCGCACTATTTCCAGCTACATCGCCCCTCGTGGCACGTTATTGGCACCAAACGCCGAACCCGCAGAACCACTGAAACAACACCAAAAACGCTACGCCGATTTCCCGCCGTTCCGCGCAATCACCTACCCCGAAACACCAGACACGTGGACAGCAGCATGAGCGATATCACCGCCAATTTCCGCGCTGCCCTCTACCACTGCGACACAGCAACAGCCCGCAGCGAGCTGTTACAAATCGCGCACCCAAACGCGCCTTTCCGCCTGTCCTTCCCGTTCGAAACGCTCAACGGCGCAGCCGAGTTTTTCGACACCCCCCTCATTTCCCTCGCAACCGCAATCCCGGACCTTGAACGCCGCGACACCATCGTCACCAACGGCACATGCAACCAAGGCCACAGTTGGATCGGTTGCTGCGGCTTTTACAATGGAACCTTCCTGCACCCCTTCCTCGACATCCCGCCAACGGGCCTCCAAGCTCACATGCGCTTTCACGAATTTTACCGCATCCAAGACGGCAAAATCACCGAAATGCAGGCGCTTTGGGATATCCCAGAACTGATGATGCAAGCCAACGCCTGGCCAATGGCCCCCAGCTTGGGCCGTGAATGGCGCGCACCATCCCCCGCCACCCAAGACGGCCTAAACCGCCCCAATTCAACACCCGATCAAAACGCCACCAACTGCCAAATCATCCTCGACATGCTCGAACACATGATCAAACACCCCTCTCAAGGCGGCCCCGAGGTGATGGAACTAACCCGTTTCTGGCACAAAAATTTCAGCTGGTACGGCCCCGCAGGCATCGGCACAGGGCGCGGCGTCTCGGGCTTTCGCGATATCCACCAAATTCCCTTTCTTGCCGCCATGCCAGATCGCGGCCAGCATGAGGACGAAATCACCCACCACTTTTTCGCCGATGGCCCCTACGTCGCCGTCACAGGTTGGCCTAATATGGCACAAACCCACCTGAACGATGGCTGGATGGGCATCGCCCCAACTGGCAAAAAAATCACCCTGCGCAGCCTTGATTTCTGGCGCATCGAAAACGGCCTCATTCGGGAAAACTGGGTGCTCGTCGACATCCTTTCCGTATATAACCAGCTCGGTGTTGACGTCCTCGCGCGGATGCGCGAATTCAACAAACTGAAACCACCCTACACAGGACGCACACCATGACCTTGCCCCGCACTCCCTCCTTTCGCCTCGATGGCAAACGCGCACTTGTTACGGGTGGCACATCTGGCATCGGCCTTGGTTGCGCCGTATCGCTCGCTGAATACGGCGCGCACGTCACACTTGCCGCCCGCAACGTTGACCGTATGCAAAGCGCCGCAGAAGAAATGCGTGCCGAGGGCTGGAAAGTCGACACCATCGCAATGGACGTCGCCGATATCGCCGTCATGCAAGCAAAAATTGCGCAAACTGGCCCCTATGATATCTGCGTAAACTCCGCAGGCTTCGCGCGCCACGCCCCCGCGATTGAAACCACCGAGGAAGACTTCGACGCGATGACCAACCTCAACGCCAAAGGCGCGTACTTCCTCGCACAATTCATCGCCAAAGGCCTGATCGCTGCAAAAAAAACCGGCTCAATCGTACAAATCTCCAGCCAAATGGCCCACGTCGGGGGCCAAGAACGCGCCGTTTACTGCGGCTCCAAACACGCGGTCGAGGGCTACACCAAAGCCCAAGCAATCGAGTGGGGCCCCCACGGCATTCGCGTCAACACAATCTGCCCAACTTTCGTGCGCACCCCATTAACAGAACAAACCTTCAAACGCCCAGAACTAGTCGCGTGGATCGAAGATAAAATCAAATTGGGGCGCATTGGCGAAGTCGAAGACATCATGGGCGCAACCCTCTTCCTCGCGTCTGATGCCTCGGCGCTGGTCACCGGTACTCACCTCCTCGTGGATGGCGGTTGGACAGCTGATTGATGCAGATCCCCCAGAACATAGCACCACAAATCGCCGCCCTAATCTGGGCGGCCTCTTGCGTTTCAATGTTTCATAAATACCCAAAAAGTGGCGGCGAAAATGCCCAACGATAAGGTCACATCCCTAGACGTCGCCAAACGCGCGGGCGTATCCCAATCCGCCGTCAGCCGAGTGTTTACCAAAGGCGCATCCGCCAGCCAGAAAACCGTCGACAAAGTCAAAAAAGCAGCCGCTGAACTTGGTTATCGCCCCAACGTGCTCGCAAGGTCCCTCATCACGGGCCGTTCGCGCATCATCGGCCTCGTCGTCGCTTATCTCGACAATTATTTCTACCCCGACGCAATGGAAAAGCTGTCGAACGCACTCCAGGAACGGGGCTACCACGTCATGATCTTCATGGCCTCCAACACCACCGAAAACATCGAATCCATCGTCGACGACATGCTCGATTATCAGGTGGACGGCATCGTGGCCGCCTCCGTTTCAATGTCCTCAAACCTTGCAGACCGCTGCTCATCCGCTGGCATTCCACTGGTATTTTTCAACCGCTCCCAAGTCGGCGAAAATCTGTCCTGCGTCACATCCGATAATTTCGCAGGCGGCCAAAAAGTCGCCAAATTCCTCACCTCTCACGCGCCAAAACGCATCGGCTACATCGCTGGTTGGGAAGGCGCATCAACCCAGCGCGACCGCGAATCAGGCTTCATCGCGGGCCTCAAATCCGCAAACTTGTCACTTCATTCGCGCACCGTTGGCAACTTTCACACCGACCAAGCTCGCCAGGCCGCACTTGATATGTTCACCAAACCCGATCACCCAGACGCCGTGTTTGTCGCCAACGATCACATGGCCTTCGCCGTCATGGATGTGCTGCGATCCGACCTTGCCAAACACGTACCGAACGACGTGAAACTCGTCGGTTTTGATGATGTTCCCCCCGCCGCATGGCCCGCCTACAACCTAACAACTGTGCGCCAACCCGCCAATCGAATGGTGGCTGAAACTGTCACCCTTTTGATGGAAACAATCGAGGACGGCGCACCGCACCCCCGCACAATTGAAATTGACGGACCGCTAATCATTCGCGGCTCCGCACCAAACCCTTAATTTTTGGCTCCCAAAGGATAAATCCCATGCAAGGCTTCGACCCACGTTGGAAAGATTTTCCCGATTACATCATCGGCATCACCAAAGAAATCTGGGAAGATCGCGGCCTCGCGACGCTACACGACTACTACGCGCCCGACATTCCCGTTCGCGCACCAGGTGGTCTCGTCAAAGGCAACCAAGGCGTGATCGCCGCCACAATGGCAACCCTCGCAGAATTCCCCGACCGCACACTTTACGGCGAAGACGTGATCTGGAGCGGCACACCCGAAGACGGTATGTTGTCCTCCCACCGCCTGCATTCCACCGCGACACACACAGGCGACGGCGTTTACGGCAAGGCCACGGGCAAACGCCTGTCTTACCGCATCATCGCGGATTGCCACGCCATCAACAACCAGATCAACGACGAATGGTTGATCCGTGACCAAGGCGCGATTGTGCGCCAAATGGGCTGGGATCCTGCCGATTATGCCCGCGATAGCATCACGCGCGAAGGCGGCGCAGACGCCTGCATCAAACCCTTCACCCCTGCAATCGACGAGGCTGGCCCATACTTGGGGCGCGGCAACGACAATGAATGGGGCCAAAAATATGCCGATATCCTGACCCGCATCATGGGCGCAGACCTCGCCGTTATTCCCACCGAATATGACCGCGCTTGTCAGTTGGAATACGCAGGCGGCAGATCAGGTATTTCTCACGGCGACGCCGATAAGTTCTGGGCCTCCTTGCGCTCCTCCTTCCCCAACGCAAAATTCACGATTGAACACCAAATCGGCCGCAACGATCCGATGATGCCACCGCGCGCCGCGATCCGCTGGGCCCTACACGGCAAGCACGAAGGCTGGGGCGCATTTGGCCAACCCACTGGCGCCGACGTTTATATCATGGGCGCAAGCCACGCCGAATTTGGCCCGTGGGGATTGCGCCGCGAATACACGTTGTTCGATGAAACCTCGGTCTGGAAACAGATCATTTTGCACACGGGTTAATTTGTGGAAACCTACAACTCTCACCTCTTCGGCCAAGCCACGCTCGATCTGCAAAACAGGGTCGGCATGCGGGATCGTTTTGCCAAAATCTATGCCAACCGCTGGACAGACGGCATCACGGATTGCTTCAAGGATTTTGCCGAAAATTGCACCAAAATGTACATCGCATCGAATGTCGAAAATGGCTGGCCCTACGTGCAACATCGCGGCGGCCCGCGCGGCTTTCTAAAGGTTATCGCAACCGACACGCTCGGCTTTGCCGATTACCACGGCAACCAACAATTCATCACCCAAGGCAACTTGCAAACCGATGATAGCGTATCCCTAATTCTGATGGATTACGCTGCCAAAGCCCGCATCAAAATGATTGGACACGCCACGATGATCGAGGCTTCGGATGATCCAGAACTCGCTGCAAAATTGGCGGTCGAGGGCCAAGGCCCCGTTGAACGTCTCACCACAATCAAGATCACCGCACTCGATGTGAATTGCCCCAAATACATCACTCAACGCTTCGACGAGGGTGAAATTGCAACCATGCTCGGCCCCCACATTTCCGAACTCGACCGCCAAGTCAGCGTGCTCGCAGATCGGCTCAAAGACCTTGGCGAAGACCCCGCCGCATTACTGAAAAAGGAAACACCATGACCCCATCCGAAATGGAAGCCCGCATCGTTCGTTACGGCGATCTGATCCCGTGTAAAACCGCCTTTATCGACGCCCACACCCCGGGATCGGATCAAAAGGAAAACTTCACCATCATCGGCGGTGGCGTATCGGAATCTGCCGATCAACACGTTCACATCGCCGACACGCCGGGCTTCAATATCGGCGCGGCGGGCCAACCACCCAAATGCCACAATTCACTACACACCCACCGCACCGCCGAGGTATTCTTCGTGCTCAAAGGCACTTGGCGTTTCTTCTGGGGCCGCTTTGGCGATGCAGGCGAAGTCACTTTGCAAGAAGGCGACATCATCAACATCCCGACCCACATGTTTCGCGGCTTTGAAAACATCGGCACCGACTACGGCATGATCATGGCGATCCTTGGCGGCGACGATGCAGGCGGCGGTGTTGTTTGGGCCCCACAAGTGATCGAGGATGCAAAAGCCCACGGCCTGATCCTCGGCGATAACGGCAAACTCTACGACACCAAAAAGGGCGAAGAATTGTCTCAAGGCGTGAGCCCGGTGCCGATTTTAACAGACGAGGAACTCAAAGAATTTCCCGAACCCACAACCACCGACGTTGTCCCCCATTACGTCGCCCGCTACTGGGACATGATGGCGCTGGCCGACAACCAACCCTGCGACGTGATCGGCGAAAGCAGCTTGCTGCGCGATCGCCCGGGATTCGACGTTGAATTCATCACACGCGGCTCCATTCCGCCAACGCCTTACACCCAGACAGATCACGAAGTCATCATGCCAATGCGCGGCCATTGGCGCCTCACATGGGACGGTGGCACGACATCGCTCAACCCCGGTGACACTGTAGCGATCCCGCCAAACGTGGCCCATTCCATCGAACCGAGCATGACCGGCGAAGCCAGTCTATTCCGCATCCGCGCCAACAGCGATCCCGCTGGCCGCACGCTAACACGGGCTTGATGCACACGGCGGATTGTCCTAAACGGGCGATCCGCCAGTTCACCGAAAGCCGTCTAAAATGCAAAATACCACCAACACCCTTGGCATAGATTTCGGCACCTCCAACTCTGCCGCAGGCATTTGCGTGAACGACCAACCGTTTCTGATCGAACTAGAAGCAGGCGAACAGACCCTGCCCACATCGGTGTTTTTCAATTTTTTTTTTGGCACCCGCAAAACAACATTCGGCACACCCGCCAACCGAGCCCTGATCAACGGATCAGATGGCCGCTACATGCGTTCGCTCAAATCCGTGCTTGGCACATCTATCATGCACGAACCACGCCACATGATGGACGAAACCATCACCTTCGTGGACATCATCGCCCGCTTCCTCAAAACCTGGGCAGAGGAAACCTGCCACACAGAATTCCCCTATGCCCTGTCTGGCCGCCCCGTTCACTTCCATTCCAACGATGCACAGCGCGATGTTCAGGCCCTACGCGATCTGCAACAATGGTATGAACAGGCAGGTTTTCGCGATGTAACCTTCCTAAATGAACCCGAGGCAGCGGCCCTTGCCGCAGGTCCACTTCCCGACCAATCGCTCAATCTTATCGTTGATATCGGCGGCGGCACATCCAACTTTACCGTATTTCGAACCCACGGCGAAGACACCGAAATCATCGCGTCTTACGGTGTGCGGATCGGTGGCACGAACTTTGATAAATCCATCAGTTTCGATCACATCATGCCGCTGTTTGGCCGTGGCACCCAAATCCGCAAGGAACTTGGCGCTGAACTTCTCACCGCTCCAAATGCGCTTTTCCAAGACCTCGCGACGTGGGAAAAAATCCCGTTCCTTTACACCACAGATACACGACGCAGCGTCGATCAATTGATCCGTGTTGGTGTCGATTCGCGCCTGTTTGAACGCCTGCAAACCATCCTTACGGACGAACTTGGCCACGACCTTGCCTTTACAATTGAACGCGCCAAAATCGAAACAAACAAGGCTGACCGCGACGCGATCCCGATTGATCTTGGCCTGATTGAACGTGGCCTTACCGCAGCACTAAGCGGCGAAAACCTGTCCACATCCCTGCAAGATCACGCCAAGGCGATTGGCGAAACCGCATCCGAAACTCTGCGCATGGCCCAACTCGAAACCGATCAAATCGACACCATCATTTTTGTTGGCGGCTCATTGCATATGTCCACCGTTCAATCCGAACTTACATCCCGATTCCCCAACGCCAAACAAAAATACCAAAGCGCGTTTACCGGCATTGTTGAGGGCCTCGCGCTCGCCTCCGCACATACCGCTTGACCTAACAGCCACTGGAGGCTTTACCAAGTACAAATGATGCACGCACTCACCAAAATAATCCCGCGCCCAGCATGACTCGCAGCCCTTAGCGCGCTCTATGTTTTCGCCCTGATCGTCAGCCACGCCAGTCTGCCCAAAGCCCACGTTTGGATCATCGCCGCCATCTTCTCCATCATCATGAACGGCGTCTATATCTCCAGCGCCATAAAAAAACGCCGCTACATTTCCACCGAATTTCTGGTCGCAATCACCCTAATCACACTGTCCCTGCTCGGGCCAACCCTGTCACCATTCTTTGTGATTGCAGCAATCGCGGGCCACGGTCTGTGGGATGTCGCCAAACATTACGGCGCAGACATCCCGTTTTTCAGCTGGTACACATGGGGCTGCGCTGCGGTCGATTTCACCTACGCCGCCACGCTCACCATTTACCTGTTCACCCAATCCGCTTACGTCCGCGACGCCTCAAATGTTGCCCAAGCCGCCTCGAACGCTTCAAAGTCAAAACCCTCTGCGCGCGCTGGTTCCAACACAAACTTCTCGGTTTCCAACAGCTTTAAAATCGCGCCTTCCAACACATCCAACAGATCGCTCGGAATAACCAATGCCCCGTGCCGGTCCGCATGAACCAAATCGCCGTTGTTCACCGTCATGCCGAAAATTTTAACAGGCGTGCCGATCTCGCGCACATGCACAAACCCGGGACTTGGCCCAACAGACCCCGCCACTACAGGAAAGCCATCAGGCAAATCCCCTAGGTCGCGCATCACCCCATTTGTAAGCGCCCCCACCATGCCAAAACCTTTGTGCACGGTGGTGTTAATCTCGCCCCAATAAGCACCAATCGCGCGCGGATAATCCAGATCCTGAACCACCGCCACACAACCCGAACCCCCATCCGCCATGTGCCGATAATAATCCATCCGCCGCGCTTTGATCACATCAGCTGGCTCGCTCGGGGCCTCCACGGCTGCAATTTTCGCAGTCCGCGCGTAGCCAACAACCGCTTGCGTCACATCCGAACATTGCATGGTCCCACGCGTGAAATCGTTGAACCCGCGCTTGCCTTGCGCCACCTCGATTGCGTTGCAAACTGTCGGCGTATCGAGGTCGCGCAACAGCGCCATCAAAGACGGCGTCATTTGCTTGCTATCCCTGCACCTTTGGACAGGCTTTCCAATTTGGCATAGGCAATTTCTGGATCAACCGCACCAAATCCTGCAAACGTTCCAAACCCACAATCAGACCCAGCCACAACACGGTCCGCCCCAACTATACCCACAAACCGTTCAACACGTTGCGCCACCAATTCTGGATGTTCGATAAAGTTCGTGGTCGTGTCGACAACCCCCGGAACCAAAACTTTGTTATCCGGAATTTCGCTTTTGCGATCGCGAAACACGGTCCACTCATGGGCGTGGCGCGGGTTCGATGTTTCAAACAAAACGTATTTCGATTTCGTCCGCATCAACGTGGAAAACACGGTATCCATATCAATGTCACAACAATGCGGCCCCTCGTAATTGCCCCAGCAAATATGTACGCGAACCTGTTCCTGTGGCACATTTTCGAGCGCATAATTCAGCGCATCAACATGGCCTTCAATCACTTTCACAAACTCTGTATCCGACAGGTCAGCAAACAACATGTGCCGCGACAAGGCCAGATCAGGGCAATCCAACTGCACATCCAAACCAGCCGCCACAATCGTCTCATACTCCGCCTTCATCGCATCCGCGAGCGCGCCTAAATAGGCCTCTCGGGTTTTGTAAAAATCATTTTGCAAGAACAGCGAAATCACACCGGGCGACGCCGCATTCATAAACCCACGCTTAACCCCGTGCTTGGCCATCGCCGCCTTTAAATTGCTTATGTCTTTGTTCAGCTCACCCTGTCCCTTGGATTTTACCTCGGATGTACACATCGGGCGCGCGTATTGCGGCGTGCCACCATCATCCGAAAGACGTTGCAAAAACGTCGGGAACATCCTCAAATCTGCGGGCGCATTTCGCGGGCTATCACCAGAAAACCCAGTGTAGCGATCCTTCACATAGGTCGCATACGAAATCTTGGATGTCTCGCCGTCCGAAACAATATCCACACCCACCGCGACCTGTTTGCGCACCGTTTCATCCACTGCTGCCGTCATGCAGGCATCAAACGCGCCCTGATCATACGGCTGTTCGTTTTCACGCGCGAAAATGAAATCAACAACATCCTGCGTGCGTGGCAATGATCCAACATGGCTTGTCAATATTTTGGTCATGGGGTGGTCCTTCTCACAAATCCGTGAGCGCCAAACTATCAGCCCCAACCCATTTTGCAAGCGTATGCAACATCGCCTACCGCAAAACACCTGCCGCCGTTAATTCTGCTATCGTTGGCGTCCATAAATCCGCAGACGGAGTCGCAAAAACGCGCCCCACAAAAACAGCATCAAACCCCTGCCAATTAAAAACGCACGGTCTTTGTCTTCAATCACATCCTTGCTCACCGTCTGCACACGCATCGATTCATCCAACCGATACCCGTGAAACCCCAACTGCCCTGGGGCCCCAATGCACGTTGAACACCGCCCACGAACACCAACGTACACGCCGAAAAACACTGCCCATCCACGCGTGTATCGATGCCGTTTGCCGACACAAACAACCCAATGGCCCGCCCCGCCTGCACACTGCCACCAGCACTTTGCAAAACAACCAACCGCACATTTTGCGTCGCCTTCAACTCCGTCAAAATCTGATAATCAATATCCCCAGAAACAGTCACAACATCGCCAAAAACCGAGACCTTCTGCGCGTAGCCTTTAACCACAAGATCGACAAGCGGCGCAGGCAATACCAATCCAACCCCCACCAAAAAATTCGAAACCAAGGCCACGCCCATTGCCGCGTAAGCCCCGTAAACCCGATTAAGCGCGCCCTCTTTTAGAACCCGTTCAGAAAAGCGAACCGCGCCAACCCTCTGCCAGATCGACACTACTACCAACACAACAATCACCGGCCAACCGATCCAAACGGCGCCATAACTCAACGCCGCAGACACTCCAATCAGTGCCAAAACGCTCCAAACAAAACCCAAACGCCCATACCAAAATTCAATGATAATACCCATCCAAAAACCAAACGCGAAACGCGGCAAAAACAACCCACCCTCGTTTCTTCTGGCCTAAAATATTCTGGGTGAATTGGCCCCTTAGCCAAGAGGGCAACGCCCTACGCCACCTCTAAAACATGTACCCAAGTATCGCCGTACTTTCGCGCATCCAACATCGTGAACCCCTTTGGGCAAACCTGCTGCGCATTTTCTTCCCAAACCACCAGCGCATCATCTGCCAACCAACCACCAGCCAACGCACCCACTAAGGCCTTTTCACCCATCGACTTACGATAAGGCGGGTCCAGAAACACCAACCCAAACGGATCGCCATTCCAATCACCCAACTTGCACGCATCGCGGCGCGCCAGCTTTACTTCGCCTTGAACCCGCAACATCTTTGTATTCTCAGAAATCAAAGCCCCCGCCGTGTGCCCATCATCGACAAACTGCACAAACGCCGCCCCGCGCGACAACGCCTCAAACCCCAACGCACCCGTCCCCGCAAATAGATCAAGCACACGGACATCAGAAATCGGATCACCGTACCCACCGTTCACTAACAGGTTAAAAATGCTCTCGCGCACGCGGTCCGTCGTGGGCCGTAAATGCGCCGCCACATCGCCTTTACCCACAGATGCCAGCGCAGTTCCCCTAAACCGCCCCGAAATAATCCGCATTACAACAACGTCTTCAGAATAATTGCAGGATCCGCCACCGCCGCTTTGTCAGGCGATTTCCCCGCCTCAATCAACCGCTTGCCAACCATGTAGCTACGCGGTTCATTTGCAGCATCCACAGCCAATAATTCATCGCCTTTGAAATACCAAAACGACGCATCGCCCGGTTTATCGCCTGCCCGCGTCACAACCGTGTCATACCCCACATTCAACCCAGCAATCTGCAATTTCACATCATACTGATCCGACCAAAACCAAGGTTTCGCCACGTATTCCTTGCCCACACCCATAATATTCTGCGCCACGATTTCCGCCTGATCAATCGCGTTTGGAACACTTTCCAGCCGAATACGCCCACCGCGATACGGGAAGGACGCGCAATCACCAGCCGCCCAAATCCCGTCAACAGACGTGCGCCCCTGCGCATCCGTCGAAATCCCGTTATCGATGGTGCAACCCGCCATTTCAGCCAGCCCAATCTCGGGCACAATCCCAACACCAACAATCGCAAAATCCACATCCAACGCACGACCATCCGACAAAACCGCACCAGAAACGCGCCCATCCCCAGTCAAATGATCCAGCCCAACGCCCTCGACAATTTCAACGCCATGCGCGGTATGCAATTCACGGAAAAAATCGGATGTTTCAGGGGCAGCAACCCGCTGCAAAATGCGATCCGCCATTTCTACCAACATCACCGAAACGCCCTTTTTCGCCGCTACCGCCGCTGCCTCCAAACCGATGTACCCACCACCGATAATCAGCACGCGTTTCCCATCTGCAAACTCTGGCTCCATCGTGTTTACATCATCCAGCGTGCGCACCGTGTAAACACCGCCCAAATCCCCACCAATCGCCGCTGGCAATCGGCGTGGCGCAGACCCCGTGGTCAAAACCAAGTCATCATATTTCAGGTCACGCCCAGCAATCGTCACAGTTTTTGCATCCGCATCGACGCCGCTCACTTGCGCCCCCATCACCAACTCAATCCCGTTCTCAGCATAAAAACTTTCGGGCCGCAGATACATCCGTTCCAACGTCATTTCGCCCATCAAATACCCCTTTGACAACGGCGGACGTTGATACGGCGGCGCAGTTTCCGCCCCGATCAAGGTGATCTCACCCTCGAAACCAGAATTGCGCAATTTTGCAACGCAAGAACTCCCTGCCTGCCCCGCACCCACAACAACCACATGACCCATAAAACGCCTCCGTTTGGACTGGCACACCGCCGTCACCTCACTATAGTTATGCTCAACCCAAAACCAACCCAAAAGGAAACTGCAATGGCTATCGGAACAGGCGACACGCTCCCGACCGCGAAACTCTCGAAAATGGGCGCTGATGGCCCCGAAGTGGTGGATCTGAACGCATTTGGCAAAGGCAAAAAACTGGCGATCTTCGCATTGCCGGGCGCGTTTACAGGCACGTGTTCGATGGCGCACGTTCCATCGTTTATGCGCACGATTGATCAATTCAAAGCCAAAGGCGTAGACGAAGTGATCTGCGTTTCCGTGAACGACGTCTTCGTGATACAGGCCTGGGGCGAACAAACGGGCGCAACAGCGGCTGGCATTCAAATGCTCGCAGACGGCGACGCGTCCTTCACCAAGGCAATGGGCCGCGATTTTTCTGCACCGCCAGTTGGCTTTATTGATCGTTCAAAACGCTACGCGATGATCGTGGACGACGGCAAAATCACAGTGCTGCAAGAAGAAGAAAATCCTGGCGTCTGCGATGTTTCAGGCGGCGAAGCCCTTCTCGAAGCGGTTTAAAATCCAAAAGGGGGCCATCAACGCCCCCTTTTTTCCTAGCCTTCGGCACGAACCACAGTTGTTGTCGGGAATGGAATATCAATTCCACCCTCGTCAAACGCATCCTTGGCTTGGCGCGTCAGATCGAACTTCACGTTCCAGTAATCGCTCGACTCCACCCAAACGCGCAGCGTGAAATCAACCGAACTGTCTCCCAGATTAGTCACTTTCACAAAACTTGCGGGGTCCGTCAAAATCCGATCATCCGCCTCGATTAGTTTGCGTAAAATCTCCTCTGCGGTTTTTAGATTGCTGGCGTAGCTGACCCCAAACACCAAATCCACACGCCGCGTATCGTGGAAAGAATAGTTCTTGATCGCCTGCCCGAACACTTTGCCGTTTGGCAGAATAATTTGAACATTGTCGCCCGTCGCCAATTCCGTGGTGAACAGGTTTACCTCTTTCACAGTGCCAGACATTCCGCCTAATACCACAAAATCACCGATCTTAAACGGGCGGAAAATCACCAGCATTACACCCGCTGCCAAATTCGCCAATGTGCCCTGCAACGCCAACCCAATCGCCAGCCCCGCCGCACCAATAACCGCAATCAGCGATGTCGTTTGTATCCCAAATAGCGCCATCACAAAGATGATCGCAAACCCGATCATCGCATACCGCGCGATGCTGCCTAGAAACGTAAATAGTGTCTCGTCGATGTCCTCGTACTGGCGCGAAAACCCAATAATATAGCCGCGCAGCAATCCGCTCAGCCAAATCGCTGTCACCAAAATCGCACCCGCATAGACCACGTTTACGATCAATTCACCAATCCAAGCCATTTTATGTCCCTAACCCGCCAACGCGTCCATTTTCTTACCCAGCTTCACG
Organism: Amylibacter sp.; assembly: GCA_037625035.1. GTDB lineage: Bacteria > Pseudomonadota > Alphaproteobacteria > Rhodobacterales > Rhodobacteraceae > Amylibacter. The sequence continues at coordinate 44,014 of JASJIO010000110.1, read as the reverse complement.
TCCAAATCGGACAAGCCATCTACATCATGGGTGATCAACACCACTTCGACACGTTTGTAAACATTCGACCATTCAGGATGGTGGTTCCATTTTTCTGACCAGATCGCCACACGGGTCATAAACCCAAACGCATCGATAAAATTCTTAAATTTGAACTCCTTGCGAATGGCATCGCGCCCAACGACGCGTTCCCAACCACTTGCAAACAGCGGCTCCAAAACGCTCTCATCGCTGAGTTTTTCAGCCATCATCTTCGCCCCTATCTTTGCGAAACGGCCCATAGTCCGTCAGTATTTCGATCTCTTCATCCACCGCATCGCGTTCCACATCCACAAACCGCGCAACCGCATCTTTGAACCCCGGGTCAGCAACCCAGTGCAGTGAATGCACGGTGGATGGCAGATACCCCCGCGCCAATTTGTGCTGCCCCTGCGCGCCCGCTTCTACGCGACCCAAACCATGTTCAATCGCGTAATCAATCGCTTGATAATAACACACTTCGAAATGCAAGCACGGGTGATCCTCTTGGCACCCCCAATACCGCCCGTAAAGCGTATCACGGCCAATCAAATTCATCGCGCCGGCAACCCAATGCCCATCGCGCTCGCACATTATCAGCAAAATATCATCGCGCATCGTGTCCTGCGCGATCTCGAAAAATTCACGGCTCAGATAGGGCGTTCCCCATTTGCGCATGCCCGTGTCTTGGTAAAATTGCCAAAACGCATCCCAATGTTCTGGCGTGATCTGATCGCCCGTAAGTTGATGGATCGTCCCACCAAAATCCTGCGCCACCCACCGTTCTTTACGAATGTTCTTGCGTTTACGCGATGACAACGCGCCCAAAAACCCATCAAAGCTTTCATACTCGTTGTTGTACCAATGAAACTGCTGCCCCGTGCGATGCAACAGCCCCATTTGCGCCCCTGCCAACGCCTCGGCCTCTGTGCAAAACGTGGCATGGATTGACGACAATTCATTTTGCACAGCCAGTTGCACCGCGCCCTGAACCAACGCCGACATCCCAACCTCGTCACACCCCGCAGCTGTCAAAAACCGCCTCCCCGTGGCTGGCGTAAACGGCACGGCCACCTGCAATTTCGGGTAATACCGCCCACCGGCATTTTCATAGGCATGGGCCCAGCTAAAATCGAAAATATACTCACCCTGCGAATGGTTTTTGGCATAGCACGGCATCACCCCGATCAACACACCATCGCGGCGTGCCAAAACATGACGTGGTTCCCAACCTGTGCCAGCACCAACTGAACCGCTGTCCTCCAACGCTTTTAAAAACCGATAGGTCGTGAACGGGTCAATCGCGCGACCATCGCCCGCCTCAGGACAGGCGCACTTGTCCCATTCCACAGCATCCACCTGATCGAGCGATCCAACAACCGTTACATCAATTTGCGAGTCATTCGTCATCTGAAAAGAAATGGCCTTGGCGTCTGCAGGTTCAAGGCAAATACCCCTCGAACGTCACATTATCGACAATTCGCCGCGCCTTTGCTTCTTGTTTTGCAGATCGCACCGTCCAGCAAAACACCGCCGCACCCTGCGCTTTCAACGCACCCAACCACGCAGCATCTAAATCGTTTACGTTGTGGGAAATGAAACTTGCGCCAACCCGATCATAATCAGGAATACCCGCCAAATCGGCCAATCGCGCAGCGTCAACATCAGGCCAATCATCTGCCAAAAACGGGTCCGTCACCAACCCACGCGGAATTTCAGGCGCAAATTTCGCGCAATTGGCAACCGAATGCGGATTAAAAGACATCAGCGCAACCGCACCTTTGTATCCTTTCAAATCTGCGCAAATCGCTTGCTCCGCTCCGCGTGTATTTACGCCCAGCGCCCCGTCTTGATCCTTAACCTCAACCAACAACGGAACCTCGCCATCAACCAACTTTAGAAAATTCGAAAACGTCGGAATACACTCGTCACCGTGGCTCAATCGCATGGCAGTTAGCTCCGCCAACGTGTAATCATTCACCCGCCCAAAATGCCGAGTCAAACGTTGTAAGATATCGTCGTGAAACACCACCGCCACACCGTCCGAGGACATCTGCAAGTCGATCTCTAGCCCGTAGCCAGCCGCAATCGCAGCCTTCGCCCCCGACGTTGAGTTTTCGGGGCGGCCACCCCGCACATCATGCAGGGTTCGGTGCGCCAGCGGCGCTTTTTTGAACGCATCTAACATCACGAGATCTGGAAAATGCCTTCAATTTCAACAGCCACCCCAAATGGTAAGGACGAACAGCCAACCGCCGCGCGTGCATGTGCGCCCGCCGCGCCAAAGACCTCGCCAACGAAATCGGATGCGCCGTTAATCACCGCCGGATGATCGACAAAATCAGGGGTCGAATTCACAAAACCACCCAATTTCACAATCCGTTTCAACCGATCCAAATCGCCACCACAGGCCGCTTTCAGTTGCGCAATAAGGTTCAATGCACAGACCTGCGCAGCACTTTGCCCACCCGCAATATTCATGTCATCGCCCAACTTGCCCACAATCAAACCATCGCTGCCTTTTGCAATTTGTCCCGACACATAAACCATGTCGCCAACAATCACATAAGGCACATAATTAGCCGCAGGTGCAGGCGCGTCTGGTACAATATGGCCCATTTCATTCAGCCGCGTTTCATAAGTTCCAGCCATGATATCCTCCAAAGAAAAGTTGCCGCCACGCTACGCTACACGGCCTCACCTGCAAGCAAAAAACAACATGAATTGGGTGCTAATTCACCGATCAACTCTCGCAGAATGCGCGGTTGAAATAGTCCATGAACGGCTTCGTGAGGTAACTTAAGGGCGAGCGATCTTTGGTTTTGATGAACGCTTCAACGGGCATTCCGGGCAGTAATTCAACATCCCCAAACGATCCAGCTCGCCCTCATTCGGTTCAATTTCCACCGAATAATACGACCCACCCGTCACATCGTCCTGAAATACATCCGCCGAGACCTTCACAACTTTGCCAAAAATCTTGGGGTGGTGCGCTGATCAAAGGTCGAAAACCGCAAACTCGCATCTTGGCCGACATGCACCTGATCCACGTGAATCGCCTCAATTCGGCTGCTGATCACCATCACACTGTCCGATGGCACAACGTTTAAAATCGGATCGGCAGCGCGCACGACGGATCGCAGCGCATGCACCGTCAAACCGTGCACAATCCCAGACATCGGCGCGCGCACGTCCATGCGCGACAGCGTTTCATCCAGCGACAATTTCGCTCAACCATCTCAATTTCGGTACAGGTCAAGTCGCGCAATGTCGTGATCGCTTCTTCGTGGCGCGCACTGGACAGTTGCAAAATCTGGATATCCGTTTCGATGATCTGCGCTTCGCCGCGTGCCGCAGAACTTTTCAACTCGCCGACAGATCCGTTCAACCGCGATGCCTCGCCTTGCAACGATAAAACACGCCCCGCCTGCGCCAACCCGTTATCGAGCAACGACTGCTGCCCTGCCAATTCTTGTTGGATCAACGCGGCCTGCTCGGACGATGAAACCAGCTGCGCCTCAACGCCTTTTATCTGTAATCGAATTTGTACTTTTCACTCACTCAACTGCTTGGTTTGCTGCTGCAACGATTTGCGCCGCGCCTCAAATAAACGAGTTTGCCCCTGCATCAATTGCATTGTGGATTCGTCGGTTTTCCCCAATTCCACCAGCGCAGGCGTAAATTCCAAACTCTGCGCATCATCGCATTCGGCAATCAAACGCGCTCGTCGTGCGAAAATCTCTTTCAGTTGGCTTTCCACAGTTGTCAACTGTGAGCGCAGCAATTTATCGTCAAAACGGATCAGCACTTGGCCCGCCTCAACACGGTCACCCTCTTTCACATCAATCGCACCAACAACGCCGCCTTGGGGGTGTTGCACAACTTGGCGCAGGCTTTCGCCTTGGATCATACCGGTGGAAATAATCGCGCCAGAAATGGTGGCGAAATTTCCCCATATCCCTAACACACCGAACAAGACAGCGACCGCCAACATGCCCAACCAAATCGGCGTTTTGGCCGACCATTTCATCGGCGCTGGTGCGTTTTGCCCGCTCATGATGCTTTTCTTTTTTGCAGCGCGTCTGTGTTTTGCGCCACATTGCGCACCTGATCTTTCAGCACCTCATCCCTTGGGCCAAACGCCTTGCGCATTCCGTGTTCCAGCACCAACAGGTTTTCACATTCGGCAATCGCCGCAGGACGGTGCGCCATGATAATCACCGATTTCCCTTCGGATTTCATGGTCCGAATGGCATCGTTCAACGCATTTGATACCACACTATCCAAATTCGAATTCGGTTCATCCAGCACAAGGATCAACGGGTCACCGTACAGCGCACGCGCCAAACCCAATCGCTGTCGCTGTCGCTGCCCACCCGACAAACGCCCGCCAAAGTTGCCAATCGGCGTGTCGTAGCCTTGGGGTTGCTGCAAAATCATCTCATGTACCCCAGCGCGTTTCGCGGCGGCCACCACCGCAGCTGAATCAGGCGTTTCCAACATCCGCGCGATATTTTCGGCAATCTTTGCATCAAACAAGGTCACGGTTTGAGGCAGATATCCGATGTATCCACCCAACACATCTGGGTCATAATTATCGAGCGCGGCGCCATCCAAACGGATTTTACCAGACGCAGGGCGCCAAATCCCGCAGATCACTCGCGCCAATGATGATTTACCCGCCGCCGAAGGACCAATCACACCGAGCGCAGTACCCGGTTCAAGGCGAAACGACACCATCTTTAGGCTGGCTTGTGATTCACCAGGTGGCACAGCCGTCAGGTTTTCAGCAACCAGCAACGCCGCAGGGCGCGGCAACGTTGCGCGCGGTTTCTTCTGTCACAAATGGCCACTGACCAATCGCCATTTCAATCGGGGCCAATGCGCGACCCATCAGAATGGACCCTGCAATCATTGCACCGGGTGTCAGTTGATTTTGCAAAACTAAATACGCGCCAACCGCCAGCATCACCGATTGCAAAAACAAACGAAATGCTTTGTTAAAGGATGAAAAACCACCGGTCAGATCGCTCGATCTTATGTTTGATCCAAGGGATTGATCCCGCGTTTTGCGCCACCGCGACATCACAGAACTACGCATCCCCAGCCTCTGAACCACTTCGCGATCATTACGGACACTGCTGGCAAAACTATCCGCCTGCGTGCTTTGAACCTACGCCTCGATGATACCGCGCTTGGACACCGATTAGTTCACAAACGTCACCACAATCAACAACGCTCCGCCCGCCAGTGCTAAATAACCCAACATCGGATGGACACGAACAAACCACGGCTGCGTTTGAGCACGTCACGTAATTCCGCCAGTCCCACTGGATAATGCATCTTTTCGCCAGCCATTACACCCGTTCCAGTTCTATTACTGCTTTGAATTCACACATTACTTTATCAATACTCTTAAGGAATAACCATTAAAGCGTTATTTATACGGTTTCCGTTCTGTTTAAAAATATTTCCAAAGGAATTTAAAAATATACTACAATACCAACAACTTAACTTCTGAAAAATTACACTCGTCATAATTAGCAATCGCATTAGATGGCCTCTAGTAGTGTTAGGACACAAAAACAACAATTCAGACAAAACCCTTGCACGATATCGACACGACCCGACGATCCGCGTATGACGACGGCTCGAAACCTTAAAAAACGTTGCCAATTATGAAAATCTATTCTTTTCGAGCCCTTATTTCTGTCGCAGCGCTTGCTGTGCTTGCAGCGTGCTCGCCCCCGTCCTCCAAAACGGCCATCCATGACCCTGACGAAGCCGAAAACCGCAAGGTTCACAACTTCAACAAAGCCTTGGATAAGCATCTTGTTGCGCCGATCGCACGTGGCTACGGTAAAACTGTTCCGTTTGAGGCAGATCGCGCAATCAGCAATGTGGCAGCCAACCTTGCGATACCGGGTGAAATCGTAAACTCCTTGTTGCAGTTCAACCTCGAAGATGTGGCAACAAACACCATTCGGTTTGCGACCAACACCATTTTTGGCCTTGGCGGCATATTTGACGCGGCAACTGCTTTTGGTATGGAAGAAGACGTTGAAACTGATTTCGGCGAAACACTGGCGGTTTACGGCTTCCCAGAGGGCAGATACCTCGAAGTTCCTGTATACGGCCCGCGCACCGAGCGCGAAACTTATGGGCTTGTGGTCGACTTCTTTCTTGATCCAGTCGGCAATTTCTTGCCATCCGAAGCACGCCAAGTCACCTTCCCGCTTTATGTCGTAGACAAGGTCGGCGACCGCAACGAATATGACGACGCTATTAACGGCATCCTTTACGATTCAGAGGACAGCTATGTCGCTGCGCGGTCTTTGTATCTGCAAAACCGCCGTTTCAATATCGGTTCCTCCGCCGATAACCTGGAGGATCTGGAGGATCCCTATGCAAACTAATCTGTTCACGCGCCGCGCCATAATGGCGATGATGGCCGCACTTCCAATGACCAAACCAGCCTTGGCCTTGTCACAATCAGCTGCAGAAAGCCTGATTGGTGAGCTGACTGGCGAAATTTTCCACGTCATCAATACGGGCAAATCTGAATCTTCGATGTTCCGTGATTTTGAACGCATCTTTGCAAAATACGCAGATGTACCCGTGATCGCGCGCTCCTCGTTGGGCGTCGCACGCCGCAGTGCATCCAACTCGCAAATCAGCGCCTACACCAAAGTGTTCCAAGGGTACATGTCGCGCAAATACGGCGAACGGTTTCGCGATTTTATTGGTGCGGATATCAAAGTAACAAAATCGCAGAAATCCAAACGCGGATATCTTGTGGACAGCGACGTAACATTCAAAGGCAAGCGCCCTTTCTTGGTGCAGTGGCAAGTGTCCGATGCATCGGGCCGTGATAAAATGTTTGACATCATCATCGAAGGCATCTCAATGCTCCGTCTTGAACGCGAAGAAATCGGCGCCATGCTGGATCGTCGCGGCGGTGACATCGACAAATTGATCGCACACCTCAAAACCGCGTCTTAAACAGACCCGCTTACAGAACAAAGGCGCAGCTACCGGCTGCGCCTTTGCTTTATAACGTGATATCCACAATCAACGACACATGATCGCTTAGCCCATTGCCGACCCACTCTTCAAACCGACCAACTTCGAACCGATTGATCTGCGCATTGCGCGGAACAAACGCATTATCAATGTGGTACATAGGCCCGTCTTTTTTGCGGTCCCGCCAATAATGCGTCGGAATACTTTCGCTGCCCTGCGGCTCTCCCATCACCTCGTGATAGGCGCTGACCAGCCCCAAACCTGTGGCCGTCGCAATCATCTTAGCATGATTGATCCGCCACCCGGGTTTGTCCCAAAAGATGTTGTTGTTCAAATCCCCACCCATCATCGCAGGCCCGTTCGACAGAAAATCGCGGTATTTGGTCAAGCCGCGCCGCAAGGGCCCCAAGGTGTGTTTTCGAATGTTGCCGCTGTTGGCGTTCTGCGCCCAAACTGCCAACAGGTTAAACGGGGCCGCACCCGTCACTTTCACAGGCAGCACGAAATCCAATGTGGTAAAAAATGGCTCGGCGCAGTTCAATCGCACATCCCCAAATGCAAACACGCCCAGTCCTTTGTTCGGGTTTTTGCCCATCCACAAATTTGTTTTAGGGGTAAGCCAATCCAACCCGCGATGCGTCAATATTTCGGGCGCAGCGCATTCAGATATCACGGCAATGTCTGGCTTTAACGGCAGGATCGCTTCAATCTTTCGATGAAACGCCATATTGCAGTTCCAAAAAATTAGCCGCACATAATCTCCTAAGGCAGTCTAGTTTTTCTTACGACCAAAGATACTGCCCAACACTTTATCCACAATGTTCTCAGCGTCTGATTCAAGCCTCTTTAAGTCGCGCTCTACTTGTTTGGCCAAATCACGCAATGGATCATTGCCCTTCTTTTTTCGTGAGGGGTTGCGCGCATTTACGGTCGGTTCAACAACTTTGCGTGGCGGCACAAACATCGGCAAAGGCGCTGGAATATGGCCATCTAAAACACGAACCATAGTTTCGCGCCAAATCTCAGTCGGCAAGCCACCGCCCGTCACACCCGTCAATTTCGTGTTGTCGTCATAGCCCATCCAAACGCCCACGACATAATCGCTATTGAACCCGATAAACCACGCATCTTTCGCGCCCTGTGTCGTGCCCGTTTTACCCACTATTTCTACGCCATCAATTCGCGCTTTAACGCCTGACCCAGATTCAACAACTTGGTTCATCATATACATCAACTGGCCTGCCGCACGTTGCGAAATCACCCGCGTACCCGCTACATTCGAATGCACCATCATCGGCGTCTGTTCACCCTGTATCGTCAGCTCCGTCAACCCATACGGCTTTACGGCTATGCCTTCGTTCAAAATGCCCGCATAGGCACCCGTCATTTCCAACAACGTGCTTTCAGACGCGCCCAACGCCATCGCAGGTCCGGGTGAAATCTTGTTTTGAATGCCAAAGCCTTGGGCAATCGCAGCAACTTTATCCGTGCCAATCGCAACCGCGACCTTTACCGCAACCGTGTTCTTGGACTGGGCCAAAGCTTTGGTCAGCGACACCTCACCTTCGTATTTCTTGGTATAGTTTTTGGGGCAATATTCACCTGATCCGGGCACATTCATGCAGAATGCCTCGTCCACAACTGTGGTGTCCCAGCGCCAACCATCTTGCAATGCCGCGGCATAAACGAACGGCTTGAACGACGAACCCGTCTGGCGCAACGCCTGCGTTCCACGGTTGAACCCGCCCGCATTGCCGGTCTTTTTGCCGCCCACAATCGCACGCACCGCACCATCGCGCGACAATACAACAATTGCCGCCTGCGCCTTTGATCCCTCACGCACTTTGTTGTCGAAAACAAAGTTCATGCCGTCTTCGGCCGCCTTTTGAACGCGCTTGTCAAACGTACTGCGAATAACAACATCTTCCTTTGTTTGCTTCAAAAGGAAACTTGGCCCATCTTCCACGATCCAATCCGCAAAATAGGTCCCCACTTGCAACTTTGCAGTGGCCGACAATTGTGCAGGATTGGCCCGCGCTGCATCGGCTTCGCGCGGGGTCAGATAATCCTGAGCCTGCATCAAACCAATAATCAATTCTGCACGATCCTGCGCCTTACCGATGTCGCGCGTCGGTGCTGTGGATGATGGCGCTTTCAACAAGCCAGCCATCATCGCCGCTTCAGGAACGCTTACCTCAGATGCGGATTTCGAAAAATATCGCTGCGCTGCAGCCTCGAACCCATTGCTGCCCGCGCCCAGATACGCTCGGTTCATATAAATCGTCAGAATTTCCGCTTTGGTGTATTTCAGCTCCATCGCAAAGGACATCGGCACTTCTTTGATCTTGCGCTCCTTGGAGCCCATGTCAGAAAAGAACACCAGCTTTGCAACCTGCTGCGTAATTGTTGAACCACCGTGACCCTTTAACGGATGCCGCCCTTCGCGAATATTGGTGCGCAAAGCACCTGCGATTCCACGCGGTGAAATTCCTAGATGGCGAAAGAACCGCTTATCTTCGGTCGCAACAACTGCATTTTTCAAATGCGGCGCAACAGAGTTCGCATCAATCAAGCCACCAAATTGATCGCCGCGCCACGCAAACACTTGACCCGTATTATCCAAAATCGTAACCGACCCATGCTGACGATCATCCATCAGTTCCAATGCATCAGGCAATGTCGAATAATAATAAGCGGTCGATCCCCCAACCACCACAGCCGTCACAATCGCAAGCCGAGAGAACACCCACCACAAAATGCGAAGGATGCCGCCAAACACATATTTCAATGCCCGAACAAAGATATCTCCAGTCGCTTTCCGTTTTGGTGTTTTCTTCGCTTTTGATTTCCCCGCCGCAGCCCTTTTCTTGGCCGCGCCCGGTGTCATTTTGGAAATCAAAGACGACGCCACACTAGACGAGACAGAAGCCTTCGCCTTTTTGGACTTAAACACCCTTTTGGGCGCTACCAATGTGCGCCGCTTTCCATTTTCTGCCATAACAGCTCGTGCCTGATTTAGGTCGTTTTTCCTAAGATAGTCTTTTTATACATGTTTGTGGAGTGCAAGGAGGCCACGATTGTTAGAATCTTTTTTGCGTAAAATTTAGTCATCAAATCTGTTGTGTATGTTTTTTATGCAAAAACGAAGTTTTCTGCACCGCAGCATTGCCAAGGCATTGCACCCGACACCCAATTCTTCGTTGCTTGTCCCGTCAGCAAACACATGCACCGACCCAAACAAATGAGGACACCATGAAACTCGTCATAGCAACAATTAAACCCTTTAAGCTGGAAGAGGTCCGCACAGCGCTCACCGAAATCGGCGTCAAAGGCATGATGGTCACAGAAATTAAAGGCTACGGCGTTCAATCTGGCCACACCGAGATTTATCGCGGTGCAGAATACGACGTGAATTACGTGCCGAAAATTAAACTAGAAATCGTTGTCACATCCGACATGGTCGACCAAACAGTGGCCGCAATCGAAGACAGCGCAAAAACTGGCAAAATCGGCGACGGAAAAATTTTCGTCCTAGAAGTCCAGCAAGCAATTCGTGTTCGTACCGGTGAATCAGGCGACGACGCAATTTAAGTCGACATAAATATTGAATTAGGGAAACAACAATGAACACTCCTTTGAAAAAAATCCTCCTTGTGGCAGGCGCTGCAATCCTCCCCACAGCCGCCTTTGCACAAGACGCCCCCACTGCCGTACCAACAGAAGTAGGCTTCATCCTCACCACGCTCCTGTTCTTGATCGCTGGCTTTCTGGTGTTTTTCATGGCCGCTGGCTTTGCAATGCTCGAAGCAGGCCTCGTGCGCTCCAAAAACGTCACGATGCAGTTAACCAAAAACATGGGTCTCTTCGGCTTTGCTTGCTTGGCCTATTACATCATTGGCTTTAACCTGATGTATCCTGGCGACGCTTGGACCGTCTCCAACATTTTGGGCGCATTTTCCCCAACATCACTGGAACCCGTCGGCTTAGCCACAGCAGATGCTGATCTGTCCTATGCCTCGGTCGGTTCAGACTTTTTCTTCCAGCTAATGTTCTGTGCAGCAACAGCCTCTATTGTGTCTGGCGCACTCGCAGAACGCATCAAACTATGGCCGTTCCTTGTATTCGTCATCATCCTGACGGGCCTGATCTACCCGATCCAAGCCTCTTGGAAATGGGGCGGTGGTTTCCTTGATGCCTCAAACTTCCAAGATTTCGCAGGCTCCACGGTCGTCCACTCCGTCGGTGGCTGGGCAGCCCTAACAGGTGCCATCATCCTCGGGCCGCGTATCGGCAAATACAAAGCTGGCAAAGTGACTCCGTTCTTGGGTTCAAATCTTCCACTCGCAACCCTTGGCGCGTTTATCCTTTGGCTCGGTTGGTTCGGCTTTAACGGCGGCTCGCAACTTGCAATGGGCACCGTGGGCGACATCGCTGACATCTCTCGTATCTTTGTAAACACAAATGCTGCCGCCGCAGGTGGTGTGGTCGCAGCCCTTATCGCCACGCAACTGCTCTACAAAAAACCAGACCTCACAATGATCCTTAACGGCGCATTGGCTGGCCTTGTGTCGATCACCGCAGAACCGCTGACGCCTTCAATTGGTGCGGCAACATTGATCGGCGTCGTTGGCGGTATCATCGTAGTCATCACGATCCCGCTGCTGGATAAATTCCGCATCGACGACGTGGTTGGCGCGATACCTGTCCACCTCGTTGCAGGCATCTGGGGCACAATCGCCGTGGTTTTCACCAACCCTGCTGCCACAATCGGCGCACAACTCTACGGCATCCTCGCAGTCGCATTCTTTGTGATTATTACCTCTTCAGCAGTCTGGCTGATCCTCAAACTCATCGTCGGCATCCGTGTTGACGAAGAAGCCGAGATCATGGGCCTAGACCGCTCCGAACTGGGCATGGAAGCCTACCCAGAGTTCAAAACGAACTAATCCAAACAAAACCCACGGGGCGGGCAACCATCCCGTGGGTTTTTTCTATTCATTTGCGCCAAGCTTTTGTCGTAAACAGCATTGCAAATGGCATTGCCGCCATGTTTCATATCCTCAACAAGGGAGAACATCATGGCCGTCGCACAATTACACACAAATATGGATCACTGGACCGCGCGTGTGGACCTCGCCGCCGCTTTCCGTTGGACAGAACGTTTGAATTTTCACGAGGCCGTCGCGAACCACTTTTCCTTTGCAGTGAACGACGACGGCACACAATTCCTGATAAACCCCAACCAAATGCATTTCGCACGAATCAAAGCATCCGACCTGTTGCTGCTTGATGCCAACGATCCTGATGTTCTGGAAAAACCGGGCGCGCCCGACCTTACCGCATGGGGATTGCACGGCGCGATCCATCGCCACTGCCCGCACGCGCGCTGCGCCATGCACGTGCATTCAGTTCACGCCACCGTTCTGGCTTCCCTTGCCGACAGCAACCTTTTGCCCATCGATCAAAACACCGCCATCTTCTTTGATCGCTACGTGATCGACAATCACTACGGCGGCCTCGCATTTGAAGGCGAAGGTGAACGCTGTGCCGCCCTGTTTTCCGACCCCAAGAAAAAGGTCATGATTATGGGCAACCACGGCATCCTGATCATCGGGGACAGCGTCGCAGACACCTTCAACCGCCTGTACTATTTCGAACGCGCCGCCGAAACCTACATCCGCGCCCTGCAAACGGGCCAAAAACTCCGCGTTCTCTCTGATGAAATCGCCGAAAAAGCCGCCTCCGAGCAAGAAGAATACCCAGAACAAGCCGACCGTCACCTCGCCGAGTTGAAGGCCATCTTGGATGACGAAGGCTCGAATTATGCGAGCTAAGGCGTTTTCAGTTTTTGTTTTGAAAAATGACCATCGCCAAAAGCACTAGAGCGCAACGCGCGGCAGTGTTTTGAGGATTCAATTTGAATTGGAAACGCCTAACAATGTCTGAAAACCGCGACTGGAACTATCACCCAGACCTGCCACTACCAGATAAATCCATCTGGCAGTGGCCGCCTAACCCACATTCAATCGGCGGCTATTTCGCCCGCAATTGGCTGCGACTGTCCGAATTCATGATCCTGTTCCTGATGGGCGTCTTCTGCTGGTATTTCTTTTATCCGTCGCTTGAAACCACCAAGTCTTTTGCCCTCGACTGGATCGCCCAAATCTGGCTCACAAACCTCGGCGTTATGATCTTTGCTGCGGGCGGCCTGCACTGGTATTTCTACACGCGCAAAGCCCAAGCCAAGACCCTCAAATTCTCTCACCGCGAAATGATGCGCGAAAACCGAACCTTCAAATTTGGCGACCAAGTCAAAGACAACATGTTTTGGTCTCTCACCAGCGGCGTCGCGCAAGTCACCTTCTTTCAGGCGATTTCGCTCTGGCTCTTGGCCAACGGATACATCCCTACCATCACGCTCACCAGCAACCCCATCTTATTCTGCGCCATCATCTTCGCGCTCCCCGTCTGGTCCGCCTTCCACTTTTACTGGGTCCACCGCCTGCTCCACGTTCCATTCCTCTACACTCGCGTGCATTCGCTACATCACCGCAACATCAACATCGGCCCATGGTCTGGCCTGTCTATGCACCCCGTCGAGCATTTCCTCTACATCACATCGCTTTGCATCCACTGGATCATCCCCTCCAGCCCGCTCCACATCGCATACCACGTCATGTACCTTGGACCAGGCGCCGCCATGACCCACACGGGTTACGAATCCCTGTTGATCAAAGACAAACGCAAGTTGGAACTTGGCACGTTTTATCACACGCTCCACCACCGCTATTATGAATGCAATTACGGCAACCAAGAAATGCCGTGGGACCGTTGGTTCGGCACCTTTCACAACGGCACATCAGAGGGCACAGTTGAGACCCGCGCGCGCAAAAAGAAGATGTACCAATGAGCGAACGCACCGAATGGAACCACCTGCCTGAAACCCCGATCCAAATCTCCCCACTTTGGCAATGGCCCCCCAAACCCTATGCCGCGTTTCGCTGGTATTTCGACAGCTGGTTTTTCATCACGGTCCACCTCGCCATCGTCGCCATCGCTGGCGCGTCTTACTATGTCGCCAGCCCAACACTCGCGCAAACCGCATCATTCGAGGTTTGGTGGATCGCCCTCATCTGGGTGCGCAACGCCATAGTTGTCACCCTGCTCGCGGGAACCTTGCACCTGTGGTTCCACAAATACGCGATGCAGGACACCGCGCTAAAATACGATCCGCGCCCCTTCCCGCGTATGGGCCGAATGTTCACGCTGGACAGCCAGCTGCTCGACAATATGCTCTGGACCATTGCCTCTGGCGTCACGATCTGGTCCGCATTTGAATGCCTGCTTTGGTGGTCGATGGCCAACGGGTACGCCGCCACGATCACCTTTCAATCCAACCCCATCTGGTTCATCGCCATTTTCGCGATCATCCCCATCTGGGAGAGCTTCTATTTCTATTGGATGCACCGGTTTTTACACACGGGGCCGATGTACCGCTTCCACGCCCTTCACCATCGCAACACCGATATCGGCCCGTGGTCTGGCCTCTCGATGCACCCCCTAGAACACCTTTTCTACTTCGGCACCGTGCTCACCCATTTCGCAATCGCCAGCCATCCCGTCCACGTCATCTTTCACCTCATGTTCTACGGTCTATATGCGGTCACAACCCACACGGGCTTTGAGGGCTTGATGTTCCGTAACAAAAAACGCCTAAATCTGGGCATGTTTCACCACCAAATTCACCACCGATTTTTTGAATGCAACTATGGCAACCTCGATGTGCCGTGGGACATCCTATTTGGCAGTTGGCACGATGGCACCCCAGATGGCAAAGACGCGATGAAACAGCGGTTGCGCGAACATTCTAAAAAGCGCACAAAATCGTAAAAATTCTATAGGGAACATCGTCATGCAATACGGCCTAACCGAAGAACAAGAGATGATCGTCTCGACCGTTCGCAGCTTCGTTGAAAAAGAAATTTACCCCCACGAAGACCTGGTAGAACGCACTGGCGAAGTCCCAAAAGAAATCGCGGACGAGATCAAACGCAAAACGTTGGAGCTTGGCTTCTACGGCTGTAATTTCCCAGAAGAGGTCGGCGGTGCGGGCCTCAACCACACTGATTTTGCACTGGTAGAACGTGAACTTGGGCGCGGCTCGATGGCGCTCAACCACTTCTTTGGCCGCCCGCAAAACATCCTGATGGCGTGCAACCCAGAACAACGCAAACGCTACCTCATGCCCGCCATGCGCGGCGAACGTATGGACGCGCTCGCCATGACAGAACCAGGCGCTGGATCAGACGTGCGCGGCATGAATTGCAACGCGGTACGCGATGGCGGTGATTGGGTTGTGAACGGCACAAAACATTTTATCTCGGGCGCGGAACATGCTGATTTCATCATCGTTTTCATCGCCACAGGCGAAGACGACACGCCAAAGGGGCCGAAAAAACGTATCACCACGTTCCTTGTGGATCGCGGCACACCCGGCTTCACAATCCGTGACGGTTACAAATCTGTATCCCATCGCGGCTACAAAAATATGATCCTAGAATTTGACGATTGCCGCCTGCCAGACTCCCAAGTCTTGGGCAAAGTTGACGGCGGCTTTGCCGTGATGAACGAATGGCTTTATGCCACCCGCATCACTGTCGCCGCCATGTCCGTGGGCCGCGCGCGCCGCGTGTTCGATTACGCACTGAACTATTCCGCAGAACGCGAACAATTCGGCCAACCAATCGGCAAATTCCAAGGCGTCAGCTTTCAAATCGCCGACATGATCACAGAAATCGACGCTGCTGATCTGCTTACCCTCGCCGCCGCTGATCGCTTGGATAAAGGCTTACCCGCAAATCGCGAAATCGCCAGCGCAAAACTCTATGCCTCTGAAATGCTAGCGCGCGTCACCGACACAGCCATCCAAATCCACGGCGGCATGGGGTTGATGGATGATTACCCGCTCGAGCGTTTTTGGCGCGATGCCCGCGTTGAACGCATTTGGGATGGCACATCCGAGATTCAGCGCCACATCATCAGCCGCGATCTGTTGCGCCCGCTCGGTGCATAGATTTAATGCGCTCCGCGCGGGGGATATTTAAGGCCAGAAGAAAGCGGCAGATCAAGGTCCAGTCCTCTGCCCCATTTCCGGCTGACAGAGGACCTTCTCCTGGCGCGGTCATCGGCTTCCCAGCCTGTACCGCAATGTCATTAGTTGCGATTCTGGTTAACAAACCTTTGCTTCTTTTGGCCCAAAATATCCAAAACCCGTCCCAAAAATCGTATTCGCATTCGTCGAAGGTTACACACTAATGACACTCCAACGTCTTTTTAATCCAAAATCTATTGCCATCATCGGGGGTGGCGCGTGGTGCGAAGCGGTGGCTGAACAAGCGATCAAAATCGGCTTTGCTGGCGCGATTTATCCTGTCCACCCAAAACAAAAACCGCTTGTGGGAATCGAAAGTTTCGCAACGCTCGCTGATCTACCTGAACCACCAGATGCTTGTTTTATCGGCGTAAACCGTCACATCACCCTTGATGTTGCTGCCCAGCTGAACGCGATGGGCGCAGGTGGTGCGATCTGTTTTGCCTCTGGTTTTTCCGAGGCTGAACAGGAAGACGACACAGGCACAGACCTGCAAGCCCAACTGGTCGCCGCCGCAGGCGACATGCCGATCCTTGGCCCCAACTGTTACGGCATCATCAACTACTTGGATCGCGCAATCTTGTGGCCCGATCAACACGGCGGCGCACCCGTTAACAGCGGCGTCGCGATTATCACGCAGTCATCCAACGTGGCGATCAACATCACCATGCAACAGCGTGCCCTGCCCATCGCCGCCATCGCCTGTGCGGGAAATCAGGCACAAACTGGCATGGCCGATATCGGCGTCCATCTGTTAAACGACCCGCGCATCACCGCGCTCGGCCTCCACATCGAAGGCTTCAACGACATTCGCGCCTATGAAAAACTTGCGGCTGTTGCGCATAAACTGGGCAAACCAATCGTCGCCCTAAAAGTCGGCAAATCCGACCAAGCAAAAGCCGCAACCATTTCCCACACGGCATCCGTTGCTGGTGGTGATGCAGGTGCAAATGCCTTGCTAAAAAGACTGAATATTGCACGCGTTAACAGCCTGCCAACTTTCATGGAAACCCTCAAGCTTCTGCATTTCACGGGCCCGCTGCAAAGCACAAACATCGCATCCATCAGCTGCTCTGGGGGCGAAGCAAGCCTTGCAGCGGACACCGCCGTTGGCCACAACGTCACCTTTCCATCCCTAACAGAAACGCAAAAAACCAATCTACGCACAGCGCTCGGTCCGATGGTCGCGCTGGCCAATCCGCTCGATTATCACACCTATATTTGGCGCGACGCCGATGCCATGACCGCCGCGTGGTCCGCCATGATGGAGCCCCATCTTGCTCTCACGTTGTTGATCGTCGATTTCCCGCGCGCAGATCGGTGCAGCGATGCTGACTGGGACTGCGCCATCACCGCCGCAGGTCGTGCCAAAGAACAAACAGGCGCGAATGTCGCAATGGTTGCTACGCTCCCCGAAAACCTGTCCGAAACCGTGGCAAACCGCTTGGCCAAATTGGGCGTGATCCCTATGCTCGGCCTGTCCGAAACAATCGAGGCGGTGGAAGCCGCGGCAAGTTTCACCCATCCCGAAGCCGCGCCCATTTTACTGCCAACGCCCAGCAGCGACCCGCAAACACTGTCCGAAGCTGAGGCAAAAAACACCTTGGCCAATCACGGCCTTCGGGTTCCAAAATCAACACAGGCAATATCGCCAACTGCCGCCGCTAAAGCCGCCGAAAAAATCGGCTTTCCCATCGTGTTAAAAGGCGAAAGCATCGCCCACAAATCCGAAGCTGGCGCGGTTGCGCTAAACCTAACCACTGCGCAAACCGTCACAGACGCTGCAACCGCAATGCCGACCGACACATTCCTTGTTGAGGAAATGTTAGCAGGCGGCGTGGCCGAACTCCTCGTCGGGGTTGTCAAAGACCCCGCACATGGATTTGTCCTCACACTCGGGGCAGGCGGCACGCTCACCGAACTCCTTAACAACAGTGCGTCCGTTCTTGTTCCAGCCAAACGCGCAGACATCCAAGCCGCACTTCTATCGTTGAAATCCGCAAAACTCCTTACGGGGTTTCGCGGCGCACCTGCGGCGCACATGCCCTCAATTCTTGATGCAATAGAGGCTATTCAAAACTACGTGCTTGCCAACGTCGACGGCTTAGAAGAAGTTGAAGTGAACCCGTTGATCTGCACACCAACAGACGCAATCGCCGCAGATGCTTTGCTGCGCCGCGACCCAAAACCATAAGGCAAACACATGGCAAACCCGATCAAAACCCACCGCGAAGGCGGCATTTTACAAGTGACTTTGGACCGCCCAAGGGCGAACGCCATTGATCTGGAAACTAGCAAAATTATGGGTGAGACATTCGCCGCATTTCGCGATGATCCCGAACTGCGCGTCGCAATCATCACGGGTGGCGGCGAAAAATTCTTCTGCCCGGGATGGGATCTTAAGGCCGCTGCAGACGGCGATGAAGTTGATGGCGATTACGGCGTCGGTGGCTTTGGCGGATTGCAAGAATTGCGCGGCATGACCAAACCTGTCATCGCGGCCGTGAACGGAATTTGTTGTGGCGGCGGTCTTGAACTGGCCCTTTCTGCAGATATCATTCTCGCTGCGGATCATGCATCATTCGCCCTTCCTGAAATTCGTTCAGGCACAGTCGCCGATGCCGCCAGCATCAAAATGCCCAAGCGCATCCCCTATCACGTCGCAATGGAAATGCTGCTGACGGGCCGTTGGCTTGATGTCGAGGAAGCCCATCGTTGGGGCTTTGTGAACCACATTCATCCTGCCGCCGATCTAATGGAAAAAGCGTGGGATTTGGCCCGTCTTTTGGAAAGCGGTCCGCCCCTTGTTTACGCCGCAATCAAAGAAATCGTTCGCGATGCAGAAGACAGCACATTCCAAGATTCGATGAACCGCATTACCAAACGACAGCTGCAATCTGTCGATGCGCTTTATGCGTCCGAGGATCAATTAGAAGGTGCGAAAGCATTTGCTGAGGGCCGCGATCCCGTTTGGAAAGGGCGTTAATCCCGATCCTTGCAGCCCCCTTGGTCGCATGCTGCCAGTTTTGATCAAAAAATGAAATTGCTTTCATCCAGTCCGCGCGAGTCGATGGATTTCAAGATCAATTTGTTGCCAACCTGTCCACCAGCCAACCCACTCAGGTCAATTTTTGTGGCCCATCCTTGATCAGACATCATTTTGGCAAGGTCGGAAAACTCCAATCCGTAGGTGGATAAATCGACCACATCTTTATCCGTTTCGAAATCTTGAATCATGTCTTTGCTACTGCCAGTGGACATAATAAATGTGTCCGCATCGCCGTCCGCAAACCATTCACCGCCCCAGTTTTGATCGCCCTCTGATCCGCACACAATTTTTTCGTCGCCAGCGGTCGCCTCATCATCGACATCGCGCCTGGCCACAGCAGTGGTTTGGTCATCTGTTTCTGCCCGATCCTCCCAGCCATTTCTGCTTTCTTGGGCCTGTACTTCAACCATTTCTTGGTCTCGCGCGCCCCCTTTTTCACCAGTTTTGAATTGATCGGGCGAATTTGCAGCGTCGGTATCTGTGTTTCTGGTCATGGCACTCTCACAATTGGATTTCACAAACAGTGTTTCAGACGAACCCTAAAAGCGTCTTAGGAAGGGGCCCCAAATTACGATGAAATTTTAAGTATCGCCCGTTCGATTGTGACAACCCCCTTGAAACCTAGGCTCTGCTCTTGTCTACTTTGCCCAACAACAGGAAAAACATCATGCTGACCACAGACCGCCTGAACGACGCCGAAGCCCATATTCGCGAACTCGATCAACGCCACGCGCTGCATCCGTGGACCCATTTCGACAGCTTTGAAAAAGACGGCGCAATGGTCGTTGCCTCAGGCGAAGGCTGCCATCTCACCGACGCAAACGGCAAAACCTACCTTGATGCAGTGGGCGGCATGTGGTGCACCAACATCGGTTTGGGGCGCAAAGAAATGGCACAAGCCATTGCCGAACAGATCGAAAAACTCGCCTATTCCTCAACCTTTGTGGACATGACCAATGGCCCATCCGCCCTGCTTGCTGAAAAGCTCGCCAGCCTTGCGCCGAGTGATCTAAACCGCATGCAATTCACCACCGGCGGCTCTACGGCAGTGGACAGCGCCTATCGCTTGATCGGCTTTTACAACCACTGCAACGGCACCCCAGAAAAAACCCACGTCATCGCGCGCGATCAGGCCTATCACGGCTCGACCTACCTCACGATGTCCATCGGCAACAAAGCCGCCGACAGAGTCCCCGAATTTCAGTATAAAAACGACGGCATCCACCACGTTTCAGCCCCGCATTTTTACCGCGCCAAAGACGGCATTTCCGAAGCTGAATTCACAGATCAACTGGTCGCCGAGTTCGAAGCCAAGATCGCAGAAATCGGCGCAGACAAGGTCGCCGCATTTTTCGCCGAACCGATCCAAGCCTCGGGCGGCGTGCTTGTCCCCCCAAGCGGCTATCTCAAACGCATGTGGGAGGTGTGCCAAAAACACGACATCCTGTTTGTCGCAGACGAGGTCGTCACGGCATTCGGTCGCCTCGGTCACTTCTTTGCCATAGAATCCGAATTTGGTGTCATCCCCGATATCATCACCACCGCCAAAGGCCTGTCCTCAGGCTATTTGCCGATGGGCGCGATGATCTATTCAGACCGCATCCATGACGTGATTTCCCAAGGCGACGAAAACCGTTGGTTCGCCAGCGGTTACACCTATTCTGGCCACCCCGTCTGCTGCGCCGCAGCCCTTAAAAACATCGAAATCATGGAACGTGAAAACCTGATGGAAAACGCGGCCTCCGTTGGCACCTATTTTGAAGAGCAACTCAACACCCTCAACGATCTAGAAATCGTCGGCAACGTGCGTGGCAGTAAGCTGATGATGTGTGTGGAAAACGTCAAAGACAAAGTGACCAAAGAGCTGCTTCCAGACGAGGTTAACATCGGCAAACGCATTTCCAACACAGCCGAGGAAATGGGCCTGTTGGTACGCCCCATCGGTCACCTAAACGTCATGTCACCGCCCCTTACGCTTACCCGCAAAGATGTGGATTTTCTTGTGAAAACCCTGCGCGCCGCCATACAAAAAGTCACCGCTGACCTGCACTCCGAAGGTCATCTTTAACTTTTCACTTGCCCTGACGCGCGTTTCGCCGTTCCATAGCAAACTGGGGAGAAACCTGAATGCTAGACGATAAATCTGAAATTCCCACCGATTGGGATCGCTCTGGCCTTCCGGGCTGGGCGTATTTTTCGGACGAGTTGTTTGCGCTGGAACGCGACGCACTGTTTCGCACCCATTGGCAGTTGGTTTGTCATGTCTCCGAGGTCGCAAACACGGGCCAATACGTCACCCTTGATATCGCCGATGAACGTGGCATTGTGATCCGTGGGCATGATGATGAAATCCGCGCCTTTCACAACCTGTGCCGTCACCGTGGCTCTCGCGTAGTTGGCGATGATCGCGGCACCTGTAACAAGGCGCTTATCTGCCCCTACCACGGCTGGGCCTATAACCTAGACGGCACTCTGCGCGGCGTCGCGTCCAAAGACACGTTTCCACCGATGGACCCTGATAAATGGGGATTAAAACCGCTGGAAATGGAAATCTGGATGGGCTTTGTCTTTGTCCGGTTCCAACCCGGTCCACAGCCTTCTGTGGCAACCGTCATGGGCCGTTTTGACGATGAAATCCGCCCCTACCGCACCGAAGAAATGATCTGCCGCGAACCCACCGATATTTTTGAAGCAGCCGACGTAAATTGGAAATCGGTGCGCGACGTCGATAACGAAGGCTATCACGTGCGCCAAGCCCACCCGGGCCTGCACGATCTGTACGGCGAAGATTACTTCGATGAACCTTACGTCAACGGCACCTCCCGTTCCTTTGGCCCCTTCAAAGAAGGCCCGTCAAAATCATGGAGCGTGCGCAACTATCGCAAATTCCTACCAAAAGTAGACGGCCTGCCAGACAGCCACCAAAACGCTTGGGTCTATTTCGGCATGTTCCCAAACACTGTCATCGGCATGTACCCAGACGGCGTGTTCTTTTATCAAGAAATCCCCGTCTCTCCGACCCAAACCAAACAACGCGGCGGCATTGTTGGCCACGCAGATGATCGCCGCGAAATGAAGGCGGCGCGGTACCTATCGGGGCGCATCGACAATGACACCGTGAAAGAAGACCAGATGCTGACCATTTGGGCCTGCGAAGCGACAAAATCATCCGCCTTTGATGGCATCATGCTGTCCGATCTGGAATACGGCCTGAAAACCTATCACGATCACCTGCGCATTGTCATGCCTGTCCTGTCCCAAACCACAGAACCAACCAAAGGAACACTCGCCAAACAAAACGCAACCCTTCTAAAGGAACGCACTTGAACGGCTTTACCAAATGGCGGCGCTCCGACAGCGCCCAAGGCCTCGCGCTCATCAGCGGCCCTTTTGTTTACGCACTCCTTTTGCTTGCTGCCCCCATCGCCATGGTTGTCGCGCTCAGCTTCTGGACCCAAGATTACCTCACACTTGATCGCACCTTCACGCTCAACAATTACCGCGAAGTTTGGGCTACCGAAAAAATGGGTTGGTCATGGATCGATATAAAATTGTGGGCATCAGACATTTACCCCTTCTTTATGGGTCGATCCCTTAAAATTTCTGCCGTGGTAACTGCAACCACCATTCTTCTTGCGTTCCCTGTTGCCTATTACATTTCTTTCTACGTCCCTCAAAAACGCAAACCACTATGGGTTTTCCTAATCACCATCCCCTTCTGGACCAGCTACCTGATGCGGATTTTCCTGTGGAAAGTCATCCTTGGCTACAACGGCGTGATCAACTCGGCATTATTAGGAGTTGGTGTGATCAATGAACCGCTATCGTTCATCCTCTACAACCAAAACGCCGTCGTCCTAACCCTCGCCCATTCATGGGTGCCCTTCGCGATCCTACCAATGTTCGTCGCACTGGAAAAAATAGACCGCTCCTTTCTCGAAGCAGCGCAAGACCTCGGCGATGGGGCCTTTAAACGCTTTTGGCGCATCACATTACCGCTCGCGGCGCCTGGTATTATTGCGGCTACGATTATTGTGTTTATCCCAACCATCGGTGACTACGTGACACCCAAATTAGTAGGCGGCACGAATGGATCAATGATTTCCAATCAGATTGAGGCGCAATTCAAAAAATCTAACAACGCCCCCCTGGGGGCCGCACTCGCCCTATCCGCAATGTTCCTTGTTTCTATCATCTCAATTATATTCATCTGGCTGAACCGTAAATTTTTAACGGGGCAAAAATAATGGCATCACGTTGGTTCAAACTCTACATTGCGCTGTTCCTCATCTTCCTCTACGCGCCCGCATTCCTCCTCCCCATTTTCGCCTTCAACGACAGCTCCGTCGTGTCCTTCCCACTCAAGGGCTTCACAACTGAATGGTTCCGCGTCCTCATCGGCGCCGACACCCTGCACGTCGCCGCCAAAAACAGCCTGCTGATCGCGCTCTCCACCGCCGCAATTTCCACGATCCTCGGAACCCTCGCCGCCCGCGCCTCTGCCCGCTACAAATTCCTGGGCCAAAAACCAATCATGGCCTTCATCATGATCCCACTGGTCCTGCCCGAAATCATCGTCGGCGTTTCGCTGCTGGTAGTGATCCTGCAACTCGGCTTTGATCTATCGCTCTACACCATCGTCCTTGGTCACGTCCTGATCTGCACGCCCTTCTGCATCGCGATCCTGTCGTCCGCCTTCCTCAACTTGGATCAAAGCCTTGAAGAAGCCTCCGTCGATCTAGGCCAAACACGCTTTCGCACTTTCTGGCTCGTCACACTCCCCCTCGTGATGCCGGGTATCGTGTCCTCGATGCTGATCTCCTTCACCATTTCGCTGGATGAATTCATCATCGCCTTCTTCCTTGCTGGCACCGAACCAACCCTGCCCGTTTACATCTGGGGCCAACTTCGCTTCCCACAAAAACTCCCGAGCCTGATGGCCCTTGGCACCGTCATGTTGGTGCTGTCCCTTGGCCTGCTCTCGCTCGCAGAATATTTCAGACGCCGTTCCGCGCGTAAGACAGGCATAGAAGATGCCGGAGGATTCCTATGACTGATCCGATTATCCGCCTTGAAGGCATCGACAAATTTTACGGTGATTTTCAGGCGCTTTACGATGTGAACGCCGAAATCCAAACTGGCGAGTTTTTCTCTCTGCTTGGCCCATCGGGTTGCGGTAAAACCACGCTGCTGCGCACCATCGCAGGGTTCGAGGACGTGACCAAAGGCGATGTCATCATCGCAGGCCAATCAATGGACGGTGTCTCCGCCAACAAGCGCCCCACAAACATGGTGTTCCAATCCTACGCCATTTTCCCCCACATGAGTGTGGCCGAAAATGTCGCCTACGGATTGAAAGCGCGCAAAACACCCAAAGCCCAAATCGCAACCGAAGTAGCCGCCACCCTAAAAATGGTCGGCCTCGATGGATTTGGCAAACGCGCCTCTCACGCGCTCTCGGGCGGTCAACGCCAACGGGTCGCCCTTGCGCGCGCACTTGTGCTCAAACCCAAAGTTCTGTTGCTCGATGAACCGCTCTCCGCGCTCGACAAAAAGATGCGCGAACAAATGCAATCCGAATTGCGCAACCTGCAACGCGCCGTTGGCATCACCTTCATCCTCGTGACCCACGACCAGGAAGAAGCCCTCACAATGTCGGATCACATCGCCGTGATGTTCGACGGGCGCATCGCGCAGCTTGCCTCCCCGCAAGAATTGTACCGCCGCCCGATCACCCGCCAAGTGGCAGATTTTATCGGCGTGATGAATTTCCTGGATGTGACGATCAAATCGGAATCCAACGATGGCTACGTCGTCGAAGTCGCGGGCCTTGGCACTGCAACCGTTCCCCGCGAACATGCCCCAAGCGGCGTCGGCCCCGACACCAAAGCAGGCATTCGCCCCGAAATGTTGACCCTGCTGTACGACGATCAAGAAGCATCCGAATTTGAAGTCGCCGCAACAATCGCCGATGCCTATTACGTCGGCGACATGACCTATTACGAGGTCACGATTGACGGTGTCGAAAAACCCGTAGAAATCTCCATGCGCAACACCGCCGGCCGTGCCGTGCTGGAACGCGGCGCAAAAACCCGTGTTGGCTGGGGAAACGAATCGATTATTCTGCTCTGATTGGCACGCTGTTAACCAAGGTTAACAAATAAAAGTGCCATACACATGCCATACGCTTTGCATACCGTTTGCATACGCTTTGCGGACATTTTTTTTCCGGTTTTTCGGCCAAAAATTAACTAAGATTAACATCAAAAAAGGGCGCTCAAAGGCGCCCCTTTTCATAAGATTTTTGGTAGCTTTAGAAGCCTGCTTTGATCTTTTCAAACTCAGCAATCATCTTTTCACGCAACTGTTGGTTCATCGGAACCTGCGCAAGAATTGGCACGTCAATGTTACCCAATCCAGCACCGTCCAACGCGTCTGGACCCAGCACATCCATTTGTGCTTGGTTGCCGTGACCATAGCCCCATTCGTTTACGATATAGGCCGCAGAAGACGGGTCCATCCAAGCGTTGAAAAAGTCGTATACTTTATCGACACCATTCGGGCCGTCTTTCAGATCAACATAACCGCAGAACCACGTCGAAGACCCCTCTTTTGTTGAGCGATTGGCCGCAACAGGGATTTCTTCCGCTTGCAAAGTGGTCGGTGTTTCGTTCCACGCCCAAGCCACGATAACCTCGCCGCTGGTCATCAATTGACCCAGCTCCGCGCCGTCCACCCAGTAGGTGCGAACCATCGGATGAACGCCGCGCAACCAGACGTTTGCCTTGGCAAAATCGTCGTCCGTTGCCTTGGTCCAATCCGTCACGCCCGTCGCCAAATAAGCCAGCGCGTAAACGTCATCAACATTGTCTGGCAGCGAAATGCGGCCTGCGTATTTAGCGTTTGTAAACACCTGTACGCTATCCACGTCTGCAGCCTCCACAAGATCGGTGCGATACGTTACCGCCGTGGAACCCCAGTCAGCAGGAAGCATGTAATATTCGCCGCCAATTTTAAACGCATCTTTCATCGTTTCGTTGACTTCGTTCCAACGGGTGATTTTCGATGTGTCTAGCGGGTCAAGCAAACCAGCTTCGTGCCATTTGGAAACAGATTGGCTGCACGGGTGCGAAATATCCGCTTTGAACCCAGCACGCAGTTTTTGGAACGCTTCTTCTTCTTCCCCGAAGAATGCAAACGTTGGCGAGTCGCCGTGTTGTTCGATGTACTTCTGGAAAAAGCCTTCGTCTTCGTATCCAGACCAATCAAATACGATCAGTTCTTCATCAGCCGCAAACGCAGACGTTGCAACGACGAAACTCGACAAGATAGTCGTGGTTAATAGTTTATTGATTTTCATGTTAGCTCCCTGTTTTTCCGCATGACTTTTCGAACCACGCACGCGCGAATGGCCTTTTGAAAATGTAGAACATGAAATGCAATCGGTCTAGGGATTCGGTGAATTCTTAGGAAATAGTGGTGGCGCGTGCCGACATATTCGCACGAATAAACGCCACGATAAACACCACCGTCAGGATCAAAATAACCGTCGGCGCAGGGGCACTGTCGATGTAAAAACTGACGTAGACGCCCAAAATCGATGACACCAAAGTCGTCAAAACTGCGATTATCAACATCTGTTCAAACCGTTTCGTCAGCAAGTACGCAATCGCACCGGGCGCAATCAACAGTCCAATCGACAGGATAATTCCAACAGCCGAAAGGGTCGCAACGATGATCAACGAGATCATCGCGAGCATCCCGTAATGCAACCAACCCACCCGCAAACCAACGGCCTGCGCTTGCACAGGATCAAACGAATGAAGCATAAAATCGCGCCGTTTTGCGATCATAACGGCCGCCACAAACGCCGCAATCAATCCTGCTGTCCACAGCTGCTCGGCCCCAACACCCAGCATATTACCAAACAAAATATGGTCCAAATGCATATTGGTCGTGATCTTTGTGTACAGAACGATACCAAACCCAAACATGCCAGAAAACACGATCCCCATAACCGTATCCTGTTTCACGCGGCTGTTTTCAGACAGGAACCCCGTCAGAAAAGCACAGATCATCCCGGCACAAAAAGCCCCGATAATCAAAGGGATATTGATCAGATACGCCAGCACAACGCCGGGTAAAACCGCATGGCTAATGGCATCCCCCATCAACGACCAACCCTTCAGAACAAGGTAGCACGACAACAGGCTTGTGGGCACAGACAGGATCGCCATCATGAAAAACGCGTTGTTCATGAACGCGAATTGAAACGGTTGCAACAGCGTATCGATCATGGCTCTAACGCCCGCGCCGCACGTCTTTGCGCGGCCAAATACCCATGTTTTGGGGCCACGAAAAACACGATCAAAAAGATGACAGTTTGCAAGGAAACGATCAATCCACCCGTCGCGCCATCCAAGAAAAAGCTAAGGTAAGCGCCGACAAAACTGGTGATCGACCCAATTGCGACACTGACAATCAGCAGGTTGGGAAACCGATCCGTCAGCAAATACGCCGTCGCCCCTGGCGTCACCACCATCGCAATAACCAGAAACGCCCCAACTGTTTGGAGCGCAGCAACACAGGATGCAGACAGCAAGGTAAAGAACAGCACCTTCAACAGATCAGGCTTCAATCCAATGGATCGCGCATGATTCTCATCAAAAAATGTGACCATTAGATCTTTCCATTTCAGCAGTAGAATCGCCAAAGTCACAAATCCGATAATCACCAACTGCAACTTGTCAGACGGTGTAATCGCCAAAATATTGCCCATTGTAATGGTTTGAACGCTTACGGACGTGGGCGACAAAGACACCATAAACAGGCCCAAACCGAAGAACGACGTAAAGATCAAACCGATGATCGTGTCCTCTTTCAATCCAGAACGCTGGTTCAGAAACAACATCGCGCCCGCCGCCAATCCACCTGCCGCAAACGCCCCCAGCGCGAACGGAAGCCCAAGCATGTAAGCTCCAGCGACACCCGGCACAATCGAATGGCTTAGCGCGTCACCTATCAACGACCAGCCCTTGAGCATCAGATAAGCCGACAAAAAAGCACAGACTCCGCCAACCAACGCGCTCACCCACATGGCATCAAACATGTAGGTATACGTGAACGGTAAAAGCAGCGTTTCCATCATGAATCGGTGCCAGAATTTGGCATATCATCTTTATGCCCGTACACAACAAACGGGCGTTCATCATCGGTAATCACGCGGATTTGGCGACCATCATCATCATCGTGCAAATCGGAGCCACCCAAAACAAAGTGACGCAAAACACCGCCAAATGCGATTTCCAAATTCTCGTGGGTAAAGGTTTCCTCTGTCGGGCCATAAGCCAGAACTGTTTCCTTCACTAACACTGTACGATCGCAATATTCGGGAACAGACCCAAGGTTATGTGTCGAAACCAACATCACCCGTCCTTCATCCCGCATCTCGCGCAGCAGTGCGATAATTGCATCTTCAGTTTGCACATCAACGCCGGTGAACGGCTCATCCAACAGGATAACTTTACCCTCCTGCGCCAAAGCACGCGCCAAGAAAACACGCTTACGTTGCCCACCAGACAACTCACCAATTTGACGATCCCGAAACTCGATCATGTTGACCCGTTGCAGCGCCTGCGTCACCGCATCACGATCCACTTGAGTTGGGCGGCGCAGGAATCCCATGTGCCCATACCGCCCCATCATCACCACGTCTTCAACTAGAACTGGGAAGGTCCAATCGACCTCCTCGGATTGAGGAACATAAGCCACGATATTTTGTTTTAATGCTTGTTTTACTGGCATTCCAAGGACAGAAATCTCGCCCTTGGCAGCGGGCACAAACCCCATGATCGCCTTGAACAACGTCGATTTACCCGCGCCGTTCACCCCAACCAAAGCCGTGATTGTACCTGTCGGAATTTCAAAGCTTGCATCGCGCAAAGCCGTGTGACCGTTGCGATATGTAACCGTCACATTTTGCGCGACAATGCCGTTCATCTCACTCACTTGGTCAACCCCACCGCAATGGTTTCAGACGTTACGCGCAGCAAATCAATGTAGGTTGGAACAGGCCCGTCTGCTTCGGTCAAGCTGTCCACGTACAGCACTCCGCCATATTTTGCGCCTGTTTCCCGCGCCACTTGTTTCGCGGGCGATTGTGACACTGTGCTTTCACAAAACACCGAAGGAATATTGTGTTCGTGGACGCCATCAATCACTTTGCGGACTTGCTGCGGTGTGCCCTGTTGATCGGCATTGATCGGCCATAAGTACAACTCGCGCATTTTAAAATCACGCACCAAATAACTGAACGCACCTTCACAAGACACCAACCAACGGCGATCCGCGGGAACCGCAAGAATAGCTGCTTTCAACGGCGCAATCGCATCCGTAATCCGCTGTTTATACGCCTCTGCGTTGGTTTTATACGCCTGTGCATTTTCTGGGTCATGCAGCACAAACGCATCGCGGATATTGTCCACATAGATCAACGCGCCACTCACGCTCATCCACGCGTGCGGATTTGGCTTTCCTGTGTACTCGCCCTCAGAAATCCCCATTGGTTCAATACCATCGGACAACGTAACGCTTGGGATATCGCGCAGGTTTCTAAAAAATTGCTCAAACCACAGCTCCAGATTTAGACCATTCCAAAGGATCAAATCCGCATCTTGCGCCCGAATAATATCGCGTGGGGTCGGCTGATATCCATGAATTTCAGCGCCCGCTTTTGTGATGCTTTCGACGACCGCCACATCACCCGCGACATTGCGTGCCATATCTGCGATCACGGTGAACGTTGTGACGGCTTTGAATTTTTCAGCACTGGCGACGGACGCAATCGACAGGCCAAGAACGCTCATCACGACAAGCAAAGGCACTCGGATATTCATGCGATAAAGTTCCCTATCATTTTTACTGGTATGGCCTTTGCATATGAGAATTATTCGCAACTGTAAACTAAATTGCGAACCACTCGCAACAACATGACTTTAAACTTTGTTAACTCCGCTAGTCGAAAAAGCCAGGGCCAGCCTCTGCCAACAACTTTTTCGCCATCGCGCTGCCAGCCGCTGCACCATCTGCAATTGAAACCGTCACATCATCGCTAATCGATTCTGATCCATCAGGGCGCAAAACTTCGCCGCGCAGACGCAGGTTCGCGCCATCTAATTCAGCAAGCCCCGCAATCGGCGTTTCGCATGATCCATCCAAATCCGTCAAAAACACACGTTCCGCAGCCAGCCGTTGCCCCGTTGGCCCATCGTGAATAGCGGCGAGCATTTCCGCCATTTTGCTATCATCCAATCGCCGCTCAATCCCGATCGCGCCTTGCGCCACGGCGGGTAGCATATCGTCCACTTCAATCGGGGTCATCGGCACATTCAGAATTTTCATACGGTTCAAACCCGCCATCGCAAGGAAGGTCGCTTCGGCCACACCATCATCCAGCTTTTTCAAGCGCGTTTGCATGTTGCCGCGAAATTCCACCACTTGTAGATCGGGTCTGCACAACAACAATTGCGCCCGCCGCCGCAAGCTAGATGTGCCAACAACGGCACCTTGCGCCAATTCTTTCAAACCAGAAACGCGCGGCGAAATGAACGCATCGCGCACATCTTCACGCGGCAAATACGTGTCGAGAACCAGCCCACTCGGTTGATCGACAGGCATATCCTTCATCGAATGCACTGCGATATCGATGTCGCCGCGTAGCAATGCCGCCTCGATTTCACGGGTGAACAATCCCTTGCCGCCGATATCTTTCAGCGGGCGATCCAACACGCGGTCCCCAGTGGTTTTAATCACCACAATCTCAAATGCCTCAAACGGCAAATCAAACGCCTTGCCAAGACGCGTCCGTGTTTCATAGGCCTGTGCCAACGCCAAAGGCGAGCCGCGAGTGCCAATCTTTAATGGTTGGCTTGGCGTTGGATATTGAACTGTCATAAAACGCTCCTGAGCCAGTAAACTCGGCCCTACGACTATTGTATCTCTGTATGGCGGCGGTGCATAACGGGCGCAACACATTTTAGGAAGTTTTACCTACCATGACGACCCAAAAAATGATCTTGCGCGCGCTTGCAGGCGAAACCCTTCCCTCGCCACCGATCTGGATGATGCGCCAAGCGGGCCGTTATCTGCCAGAATACCGTGCCACACGCGGCCAAGCGGGCGATTTCCTGTCCCTGTGCTACAATCCAGAATTGGCGGCAAAGGTCACGTTGCAGCCTATCGAACGCTATGGTTTTGATGCGGCTATCTTGTTTGCAGATATCCTGCTGATCCCCCAAGCCCTTGGTGCGGATCTTTGGTTTGTTACGGGCGAAGGTCCGCGATTGTCCACAATCACGACACAAGCAGAGCTGGATAAGTTGAAGCCAGCAACAGACATTCACGAACACCTAAACCCGATCTATGAAACCGTGAAACTGGTGTCCAAAGCACTCCCACCCGAAACCACATTGATCGGTTTTGCAGGCGCCCCTTGGACAGTGGCGACCTACATGATTGCAGGCCAAGGCACGCCCGACCAAGGCCCAGCGCACGCGTTGAAATCCGAAAATCGTGCCGTTTTTGAAGGATTGATGGAGCGTATTACCCAAGCGACGATCTCCTACCTGCAAATGCAAATCGATGCAGGCGCTGAGGTTGTGAAATTATTCGACAGTTGGGCTGGCTCTCTCTTGGATCAAGACTTCGTTGAGTATTCGATAAAGCCAATGCAACAGATAACGGCCGCGCTAAAAGCATCTCATCCCAACACACCAGTTATCGCCTTTCCACGCGGCGCCGGCGAGCGTTACAAAGGCGCACACGCAGCCATTGGTTCGGCCTGTGTTGCAGTTGATGACGGCGTTGATGCGGCATGGGTTGCACAACACGTTCAGCCCGATGGCTGTGTTCAAGGGAATTTGAAATCAACACACATGGTCACAGGCGGCGACGCGCTCGTTTCGGAAACGCGCCGTGTTGTGGATGCGCTGAAAAACGGGCCACATATCTTTAATCTTGGCCACGGTATCACGCCCGACGCTGATCCAGAAAACGTGCAGTTGATGATCGATACCGTGCGGGGTGGTTAATACCACTTCGCTACGGGCGGCAGGCTCATCAGCACAGCATTGGCGTCGTGGCCTGTTTCTAACCCAAACTTGGTTCCCCGATCATACACAAGATTGTACTCGGCATAGAGCCCACGATGTTGCAGCTGGGTTTCTTTGTTTGCGTCAGTCCAATCCATAACACGGCGTTTATCCACCAACGGCACATAGGCGGGTAAAAAGGCCGAGCCAACATCCTTGGTCAATTGGAAATCAGCGGCCCAATCATTTGTATTTCGATCATCAAAGAAAATTCCACCAACACCACGCGCACGATGACGGTGCGGAATGTAAAAATACTCATCCGCCCATTTCTTCAACTCGGCATAAAGCGTATCGCCGTGAGGATCGCAGGCACCCTTCATTTCACCGTGAAAATGCGCCGTGTCTTCTTCGTATTCAATGCACGGGTTCAAATCTGCACCACCGCCAAACCACCACGCATGCGGGGTCCAGAACATGCGCGTGTTCATGTGAACCGCTGGCGCATGCGGGTTTTGCATGTGCGCCACGAGGCTGATGCCTGCCGCCCAAAACCGTGGATCATCTTTCATCCCAGGGATACCTTTGCGCGCCGCCATCGCGTTTTGCGCCCGTTCCCCCAGCGTGCCGAAAACCGTCGAAATATTCACGCCAACTTTTTCAAAGACACGCCCACCACGCATGACGCTCATCTCACCGCCACCCGAATCTGAACCATCATCGGTGCTGCGTTTGGTTTTGCTCACCTCAAACTGCCCCGCAAAATCATCGTTCTCGTGACGGTTTTCAATGGCATGAAATTCGGCGACGATCTGATCGCGAAGGCCACGAAACCAATCTGCGGCTTGGGTCTTTTCGGATTCAAAATTGTCTAACATTGGCGTCACCGATCCTTTTCGAAATGCCCACCCGTTTTGGCGCAACGCTTGCAAAACGTCTATCTAAATTTTGGCGGTCAAACAGCCGCAGGATCGAAAATCAGCCCGCTGTATTTTTCAAGATAGATCACCAACCAAGGCGTAAATTCAAAAGGGTTCGCCGCAACTTCACGCCGTAAATCAGCCATCTCGATCCAGCGTGTCGCCATCACTTCGTCAGGGTTCAACGCCAACTTCAGATCGAGCGTCGTGTCACAAACAAACACTTCAACAACCTCATGTTCGATCAAGCCATCGCCAACATCGGCGCGGTATTCAACTTGCCCACGATGATCGGGAACCAATCCCGTAATCCCCAGTTCTTCATCCAGCCGTCGTACCGCACAAACAGCGTCTTGCTCGCCCCATTCAGGATGCGTGCAACAAGTGTTCGCCCATTTCCCAGGTGTATGATATTTGCCCAAAGAACGTTGCTGGATCAGCACCATCTTGCCCGCCATCACAAACACAGAAACCGCCTTGTGCCGCAGCCCCAATTGATGCGCCGCTAGCTTTTCCACGGGTTGTAACACGTCGTCTTTCCACGTTGGGATCATGATCGCTGCGCTCACGTCGCTGCCTCCGCTACATTCCAAATCTGGTGCCTACGAATCGCAAGCATTTCAGAACAAACCGATAATACGCATTCCCTGCCCCGCCAAGCACCATAGCGCCGCGCCTAGGTGACGGACCAAACCACCCGAAACCCTTGGTGCGTTGTTGTACTGTCGGGCGAAGACCCAGACCGCGCCGCAATTCTGTAGCGATAACAATAGCTTTTGTGACACAGAAACGACCCACCCTTGGACAAACGATAGCCCTTCATATCCGCTAACCGCGCCTTCACGCCCTTCATGAGGGACTTGATCGTGTAGGTATCGCTCGTCCATTCCCAAACATTTCCCGCCATATTAAACAGGCCAAAGCCATTTGGATCAAATGAGCGCGCAGGTGCGGTTGTGCCGTATCCATCCGCTTCGCTGTTCAAATCGGGGAATTTCCCTTGCCAAATATTGCAGGGAAACCTGGAAATATCATCAGGCTCTTGATCGCCCCAAGGGAATTTCACTTCGCCCAAACCACCGCGCGCCGCATGCTCCCACTCAGCCTCGGACGGTAATCGCCCGCCAGCCCACGCCGCGTATGCCTTCGCATCATTCCAAGACACATGCACCACGGGATGGTCTGGAAAATACGTCTCCGCTTGCGTGTTCGGCCCATTTACGTTCTGCCAATTGGCCCCCTCAACACGGCGCCACCACTCAATACCCTGCACCGCTTGCGTCGCGCCTACATGCTCGGGGACTTCTGACCAAAAAACAAACGACCAGCCAAACCGATCTGCTTCGGTTACATGCCCCGTATCTTTGATGAATTCCGCAAACTTGGCGTTTGTTACAACCGTGGGGCTGATGCGAAAGGGTTTCACATTTACTTTGCGCAGCGGCGTTTCCCCGTCGTTCGCAATACCTGCAGTGTTGGTTCCAATCAGCGCCTTACCACCCGGAATCAAAACCGCCGACGTGCTTTGATCAACCGAAGATATCCACTTTCCAGTTGCCACAGAATGCGCCGTTTCCCCACGCGACGGCGTGCAGCATCCTTTAAGGCTATCGTTTTCATCTGCCATTTTCGCCATGCTCGCGGGATCCGTTTAGCCTGACACCACGTTAGTGGAAAAAGAAAAGCGCCCCAACCCAAACTTGGCATGGCAATGATATTTCTAACGAAATGGGGGGAAACACGCGGCGATCTACAATCCGAACGGCTCATTTTGAGATGACAAAATAGGTAGCATCAATCCAAACAGCTCTGCTTGCGATGACACTTCGCATCTTTTGTACAATTGTTTGCGAAACACTTTTACGGTTTGGGGCGAAATGCCCAATCGCAACCCGATCGATGTGGATGAATGGCCCTTTAGAACCAAAAGCGCCACTTCCGCCTGCCGATTGGTCAAGTTTATGC
The DNA here is from genome assembly GCA_037625035.1 of Amylibacter sp. Taxonomy (GTDB): domain Bacteria; phylum Pseudomonadota; class Alphaproteobacteria; order Rhodobacterales; family Rhodobacteraceae; genus Amylibacter. Next base: position 8,800 of record JASJIO010000110.1, on the reverse strand, counting down.
GGTTTGTTTCAGCCACCAAACGGATCATTCGATCAACGACACGTTCTTTGCTATCATCACTGCTAAACCGCAATTTAGCCCAATTCGCGTGCACAAGCGCTTCAACGATTGGAAATACTCGTTGTGCAGCAGCCCTTTCGCGTATCGAAAATTTCTGGCCTGATCCTGCGTCACGACCCAAGCAAACATGAACGCTAATTTCTGGCGAAGGCCAAACGACGAAAGCAATTTCATCAACCATCGTGGTGCGACGATAATATTCGTTAAAATACTGGTTTCGATTGAACTGATCCGGCGCAATATCCCAAATGCGATAGATCCCTGCCGCCGCGCCAGATTGATGGATTTCGTAGAACGGATCCAACAAGTAGGCCCCCCGCAAATACACGGGTTCCATGTTGCGGTGAACATCCACAGTCTCTGCGTCCGTCATAAGCAAACGCGGTGTTTGGTCGCGAAAATAGGCCAAAATCGTTGTGTTGTCTTGATGCGCAAACGAACGCAACCAGACATTCAAATCATGTGCGAACCGATCATCGTTCAATGACTTTATCGTCTGTGCCAACAAGACTTCAGGATTTTCTGCATCCACCACTTTGTACCTCTTTGGGGGTATATACCCCTCGAATTGCCCCGAATACCCTCAGGAGTCAATAATTGGGGGTGCAACCGCGTTTGGTTGCTGGGAATCAAAGTGCCAGAAAACGACAACATCGCAGTTGATATCCAGAACGCCACCAAAATGTACGGCTCATTTACCGCGCTAAAAGACGTGAACCTCGACATCCGCGACAATGAGTTTTTCACGCTACTTGGCCCGTCGGGGTGCGGCAAAACCACGTTGTTGCGTTCCATCGCTGGGTTCGAAGATATCACCAAAGGTGCGATTGTATTGTACGGTCAAAACATCGCGAATTTGTTGCCGAACCAGCGGCCAGTTAACACGGTCTTCCAGCAATACGCCCTGTTCCCACACATGAATGTTACGCAAAATGTGATGTTTGGATTACTTCGCCTCGGGCAGGATAAAGCCACGGCCAAAGCCCGCGTCGGCGAGGTTCTCGAACTTGTGCAGCTCACTGCATTTGCGGATCGGATGCCGAGCCAGTTGTCTGGTGGGCAACAACAGCGTGTCGCCTTGGCGCGCGCCCTTGCGCCCAGCCCAAAGGTGTTGCTGCTCGATGAACCGCTTTCCGCGCTCGATCTAAAACTGCGCCAAGCTGTGCGCTTGGAATTGCAACAAATCCAGCAGCAAACGGGCATCACCTTTGTCTTTGTCACCCACGACCAAGAAGAGGCCCTCACTATGTCGGATCGCATCGCGGTGATCGACGGTGGGCAAGTGCAACAAGTCGGCACAGCACGCGAAATTTACGAAGCCCCCAAAAACAAATTTGTGGCCGATTTCATTGGCGAAACGAACTTGCTGGACGTGAATGTCACTGATCTTGCGGGTGGAAAAGGTTCGTGCATCCTGCCCGGTGGCGCGCAGATCACCTGCCCCGCAGCGGATGGCGCACATGCTGGTCCAGGCCATTTGTCCGTACGCCCAGAACGCATTGCAATTACGAAATCAGGTGCAGGTCTTGTGCAAGGCAACGCATCGCGCCACATCTATCTTGGCACTGACGTCCACGTCGAAGTCACCCTAATCGATGGCGAAAAAGTTACGGTTCGCATGCAAAATTCCACCCAAATCCAGATCCCTGAAGTCGGCCAAGCCGTCGGCCTCAATTTTGAGGCAGACGCCGCACGTCTGTTGGTGGACTGATGGCAGCAGGCCCACAACCTAAACCCACCGCAAACACCAGCACTTACGCAGGTTTTGGCATCCCGCTGATCCTGCCTGCGTGGGTCATCATCGGGTTCTTCTTGGTGGTTCCCGTTTGCATGATGCTGATTTATTCCTTCCTAACCAAGGAATTTCGCGGCGGTGTAATTTGGGAATTTTCGCTCGCGGCCTACGACCAATTTTTCTTTGATCGTGGCCTGTTCGGTGACGAACCACCCAAGATCGAATGGACCTACATTTCCATCTTTTGGCGTTCAATCTGGCAAGCGGCGGTTGCCACCCTGTTTTGCCTGATTATCGGCTTCCCCACGGCATGGTTCATCGCCACGCGCACGGGTCGCAACCGTTCCATCTGGTTGTTCCTCATTACTATTCCGTATTGGGTGAACTTGCTGATCCGCACAATTTCAATGAAATTCCTGATCCGCGACAATGGCCCACTGAACGAACTTTTGCTTTCATCGGGCCTGATCTCGGAACCGATCCACATCATCAACACCAATCTGGCTGTCCAACTTGGCCTGTTTTATTCCTACCTACCGTTCATGGTCCTGCCGATTTACGCCGCCGTTGAACGCTATAACTTCGCCCTGTCAGAGGCCGCCGCCGACCTTTACGCCTCGCGCACTGTGACCCTAACGCAAATCATCCTGCCCGCGGTGAAACCGGGGATCATCGCAGGCTGCATCCTTGTGTTTGTACCCAGCCTTGGCGCCTTTCTTGCGCCTGATCTGCTGGGTGGTGCTAAGAACTTTATGATTGGTTCGCTGATCGAAGAACAATTCAAAGGCGCTGCTGGCAATTGGCCGTTTGGGGCTGCCGCCTCGATGATTTTGCTGTCGATGGTCCTTGTTGTTCTTACGCTTTATGCGCGCCAGCAAACACGGGAGCAGGGATAATGGCCTCTAAAAACCTCGACTTGCGCCGTTTCCCCGGTTTCTTGCCACTGACATATTTGTGCCTGTTCCTGCTTTATGCACCGCTGATTATTGTGATGATTTACTCCTTTAATGACAGCGCCTCGATCACCCGTTGGGGCGGTATGTCGCTGCGTTGGTATAACGAAGTATTCTACGGCGTCGAAGCCCCCAAATTTCGAACAGCCACCTTCAACTCCGTCACCATTGCGCTGCTTGCCGCCACATCGGCCACGATCATCGCTACCATGGCGGCCACCGCGATGCTGCGATCTGGCAAGTTTCGCGGCAAATCCGCCAGCTTTGCACTGATCAACCTGCCCCTCATGGTACCCGAGATCGTAACCGCCGTTGCCACGCTTATCTTCTTTTCAGCAATCGGTTTTAAGGCTGGATATCTAACGATCGTTCTGGCGCACGTTGTGTTCTGTATCCCGTTCGCCTACCTGCCCATCGCCGCGCGGATGCAAGGGATCGAGGACACGTTTGAACAAGCCGCCCAAGACCTGTACGCCACCCGATTTCAAACCTTTCGATTGATCCTTTTACCGCTGATGACGCCAGGCATCCTGTCGGGATTTTTGCTGGCATTTATCATTTCGCTGGATGATTTCATCATCACCAACTTTGTCAAAGGTGCGGGTGTCGAAACCCTGCCCACTGCAATCTATGGTGCCGTCAGACAAGGCATCAAACCCAACATAATGGCAATTTCCACACTGCTGCTTTTGGTATCCGTGGTCTTTGTCACCCTGTCCTATTTCGTCGGGCGGATGGGGGACAAGAAACAATGAAACCGACAACCAAAGGGAAAAATAAATGAAAAATCTACTGAAAATCAGCGCCTCCGCGCTGGCTCTAACGCTCGCTGCGAACGCAGCCAGTGCCGAGGGCAAACTGGTAATTTACAACTGGTTTGAATATCTGCCCCAAGACCTGATCGACAAATTTGCAGCCGAGGCTGGCGTCGAAGTCACGATGGACACATTCGATTCCAACGAAGCCATGTTGGCCTCGCTTAAAGCGGGTAAAATGGGGACCTATGACGTCGCTGTGCCGTCAGATTACATGGTCGATATCATGGGCGGCGAAGGCATGCTCGACACATTCACACCAGCTGAGATGCCGAACTTTGGCAATATCATGGATCAGCAAATGAACCTCAGCTTTGATCCAGAGCGTAAAAGCTCAGTTCCTTATCAGTGGGGCTCCACCAGTTTTGCGGTGAACCGTGACGATTACAAAGGCGATATCGACACGCTTGCGATGATCTTTAATCCACCCGCAGAATTGCAGGGCAAGATCAATGTGCTGGACAGCCAAGGCGAGGTCCTCGCGCTTGGATCCATGTATTTGGACATTCCACAATGCTCAACCGATCGCGACCAGCTCAAGGCGCTGAACGATATGTTGCTTGCAGCAAAACCCCATTGGGCCAGCTTTGGTTCTGACGTGGCAAAAGATGTGCTTGTGTCTGGCGATGCATCCGTTGGCATGATCTGGTCTGGCTTTTCCGCCAAGGCCCGCGAAGAAGGCGCAAATGTTGAATATGCCTTCCCCAAAGAAGGGTATGTGATTTGGATGGATAACATCGTTCTGTTGAAAGATGCTCCAAACCGCGCCAACGCGCTCAAGTTCATGAACTTCATGCTGGAACCAGAAAATGCAGCGGCGCTGACCAACTTTGCGGCCTATACCGCAGGGGTAAATGGCACCGAGCCGTTCTTGTCTGATGCTGTGAAAAACTCGCCAGAATCCAATCCACCTGCTACGCCAGTTGGTCAATTGGTAGAGGCCTGCTCGCAAGAGGTTCAGGCAGTTTATGACACGATCTGGACCAACTTGAAAAAGTAACCAAAAAAGTCAGAGAGCAGGTCACTCTGCTCTCTGAATCTCACGCGCGGGTCAGTTGATGAAAACGATCTATTCAGAAAAGCACAAACTTCGTGACGCCAAAACAGAACTGTTTGGCGGCCAGTTGGTGCAACCCTTTGAACGCCCCTCGCGCGCTCAATACATTTATGACCGAATTTCCAAAGTCGCGCTTGGCGCGATCGTTCCGCACAATGAATATGGCATGGACCCGATCCTTGCGATCCACGACGCAGATTTCGTGCAATTCCTGCAAGACGCGTGGCCACTTTGGGCCGCAGAGGGCATGGAAGGCGAGGCAATCCCAACCTGTTGGCCCGCTCGCCGCATGTCCACAAAACGACCAACCCACATCGACGGCTTGCTTGGTTATTACGCGCTGGCCGCTGAAACATCGCTGACGGAAACAACCTGGCAAGCTGCGTATTCCAGCGCGCAAGTTGCCGTTACTGGCGCACATGAAATTTTCGCCGGGAATAACGCATTTTCGCTGTGCCGCCCACCCGGCCATCACGCTGCCATTAATATGTACGGCGGGTATTGTTTTTTAAACAACGCTGCAATCGCAGCCCAAACCTTGCGCGACAATGGCATGAAACGCGTTGCGATTGTTGATGTGGATTTCCACCACGGCAACGGCACACAGGACATTTTTTATAAACGCGACGACGTGATGTTTGCTTCTTTGCACGGCGATCCGATGGATGCTTTCCCCCATTTCCTTGGCCATGCTGATGAAACCGGTGAAGGCAAAGGCGCGGGCTTCAATCACAACTATCCCATGCCAGCTGGAACCAATTTTGAAACATGGCGCGCGACGTTGAAAGATGCGCTAGAAAAGGTTGCCAACTTCAAACCTGAAGCGCTCATCATCTCGCTTGGCGTGGACACATTCGAAACCGATCCGATCAGCTTTTTCAAACTCAAATCCGACGATTTCACCACTTACGGCGCAGATATCGCAGCACTCAATCTGCCAACTTTGTTCGTGATGGAAGGCGGCTATGACATCGCAGAAATCGGCTTGAACACCGTCAACGTCCTCACGGGCTTTGAAGGCGTATAACGCGAAAGGAGAGGCCATGATAATCGCAGCGTACCAAGGCCCGTCTCCTGAAGGGGACCTTTCCTATGCGTTCAGCAAGATAGACGAGATACTGGCCAAAGCCGCCAAGCAAGGCGCGCAAATGGTTGTGTTTCCAGAACTATATCTGCTGGGTTACAACCAAATGCACCGCCACGCAGAACTGGCCCAACCCATCGGCGACGATTGGGAAATCCAATGTGCATCGCTTACCCAAAAGCACAAATGCGGGCTGACAATTGGCTGGGCAGAACGGAGCAGCGAAGCCCTTTTTAACAGCGCCAGCACGTTCGATGCAAACGGCGCGAAACTCGGTCATTACCGCAAAATTCAACTTTGGGGACCAACCGAGCAATCCGTTTTTGCCTTCGGCGACAGCTACACCAGCTTCGCGCTAAACGGCGTGAAAACCGCAATCCTCATTTGTTATGACGTGGAATTTGCGCAGCACTGCCGCGCCCTTGCGGACATGGGCGTCAAACGCATCCTCGTGCCCACTGCAAACCCCGCTGATTTTAGCCTCGTGTGCAACACTCTCATCCCAGCGCGCGCAACCGAGAACAACCAAACGATCGTCTACGCCAACTATTGTGGCGCAGATAACGGCCTGTCTTTTTGCGGTCAATCCATCATCGCAGGGCCCGCCAAAACCATCCTAACTCAGGCCAGTCGCGACGGAGAAATCCTCCTCGTTGCGGACCTAAACGAAATTGACAAAATCGAACCCTCCCTGCTGTCAACACAGCTAGCGGATTACAGAAAGGTATCTTCATGACACTCGACATTCCAACAGGCACAGACGACATCCTCACCTCCGACAGCCACCTGATCCAGTCCTTCGCAAATCTGCACGGCCTGAAGCAGCAGGATGCGCGCACCGCGATTGTCGGCGCTAAAGGTGCGATGGTCACGGACAGCGAGGGCAACGAACTGATCGACGGCATCGGCGGGCTTTGGTGCGTGAATGTCGGCCACGGGCGCACCGAAATCATCGACGCAATCACCGAGCAGTTGAAAACACTGGATTACTATTCGACCTTTTACAATTTCACTCACCCTGCTGCCGCCGAATTGGCAAAAAAGGTCACGTCGCTGGCTCCTGATGGGCTAAATCACGTGTATTTTGCCAACTCTGGTTCGGTGGCTAACGATACCGCCGTGCGGATGCTGCACCATTACAACAACCTAAAAGGCCGCCCGAACAAAAAGAAAATGCTGTCGCGAATGGGCGCGTATCACGGGTCTACCCACATGGCGATGGCGCTTACGACACCTGCCTATTCCGCAGGATGGGACACTGCTGCTGACGGCCTCGTCCATCATCTGCGTTCGCCCTACCAATACCGCGAAGGCGAAGCGGGCATGAGCGAGGCAGAGTTCCTTGAGGTGTTGGCCAAAGACATGACCGACACAATCGAGCGCATCGGCGCAGATAATATCGCTGGGTTTTTCGCGGAACCGATCATGGGTGCGGGCGGCGTTTTGGTTGCGCCTGATGGCTATCACAAACGCATGCGCCAAATCACGGCGACCAACGACATCATGTATGTCGCAGACGAAGTCGTTACCGCGTGGGGCCGCTTAGGCGAAATGTTCGCCTCCGAAGATATATACGGCATGGTGCCCGACATTATTTGCACCGCCAAAGGCATTACGTCGGGGTACCAACCTTTGTCCGCGACAATCATTTCAGACGAAATTTACGACGTAATTTCTGGCCCTGACGCAATGTTTTCACACGGGATGACCTATTCTGGCCACCCAGCTGCCTGTGCTGCAGGTCTTGCGAATATCAAAATTCTTGAGGATGAAGACATTCCTGGCCGCGTTAAAACCACCGGCAAAATCTTTGAAAACGCACTACGCGGTTTGATTGACATCGACATTGTCGGCGATGTACGCGGCAGCCATTTTATGATGGGGCTGGAGTTTGTGTCTGACAAAGAAACCAAAGAGACGTTTTCGGATGAGGCAAACATTGGCCTGCAACTGGCCAAAGCCTGTCAAAAACGCGGCCTGATTGCGCGGCCATTGGGGAATATTTTGATCCTGTCACCAACCCTGATTATGGACGAGAAAATGATCATGGATATCGAAGGTATCCTGCGTGAAAGCATCATTGAAACCGCTGCAAAGTTGCGAGCGTAAATCGCAAAACACGTGTTTTGGTTGTAATAAAGCTCGAAGCATGCTGCTTGTATTTCGCAAACCGCACAGCATACTGAAGCCCGTCAGATAAGCCGGGCTCTCGCGTAATTTAAATTGCCATCGGGTCCAAAATCCTGAAGACATCTCTTAGCGTCGATCTGAACGGGTTTCACACCCGCCTAAAACATGGGCAGCCCTATTTTATCCGCTTTCACAATGTCAGCAGACGCTCTAGGCATCGCTATCTTCGCAAGTTTGGAAAACCCATGGCGCAAAAAGCCACCATATACAAAATTGAACTGTCCGTTTCGGATATGGATCGCCACTATTACGAGACCCATAAACTGACCGTTGCCAGACATCCGTCAGAAACCGACGAGCGGCTCATGGTGCGCATTCTTGCGTTTGCACTGAATGCCCATGAACATTTGGAAATGACCAAGGGTCTTTCGACGGATGATGAGCCCGATATCTGGCAAAAAAGCCTAAGCGGCGAGCTGGAATTGTGGGTGACGCTAGGCCTCCCGAGCGAGAAGATTGTTCGCCAGTCCAGTGGCAAAGCGGACGCAGTGATTGTCTATTGCTACGGTGGGAAAACCACCGAGATGTGGTGGGAAAAGATCAAAAACAGCACGGCCCGTTTTGATAACCTTTCGGTCATCAATTTTTCCGAGGAAGAAACCAACGCGCTGGCAGATCTATCAAGCCGCGCGATGAGGATGCTGGTTAACATCCAAGACGGCGAAGTGATGATCAGTGTCGATGACAAAATCGCGTACGTTCATCCGGTCAAGTGGAAAGACGCTGCTCACTAATCGCACAAAACTCGGCTCTAACTTCATCCCAGAGACAATTACGCTGTCCCCGTCCAACCAACGCGGGTCATCTTTGTGGCCGTCTGTGCGATCCCGCAGGGCTCCTGTGGATCGATGACAATCACACCGGACACTGAATTAGGAAAACGGTTTTCAAAATGCGCGGTGGTAG
>JASJIO010000109.1:0-4319 GCA_037625035.1 Amylibacter sp. | reverse complement strand
TGGCTATTCCTTAGAACTGGGTATATTCCCACGCGTTACTAACCCGTCCGCCGCTCCACCCGAAGGTAGCGCTCGACTTGCATGTGTTAGGCCTGCCGCCAGCGTTCGTTCTGAGCCAGGATCAAACTCTCAAGTTGAAATGATGTTACCATCATATCCTTAACGTTCGAACCTCTGCACATCATCATCTACCCAGACAGGCAGATGATACTTAATTCTGTTTGATTGTGCTAAAAGTTATCAAAGATAACCAAAAGCCACTACAAACAGTGAAGCTGACATTCCATAATCGGCCGAAGCCTAGGAACGTTGATATGCAAACGTCCGTTCGTCGAAACGAAACCAAACTGCCCACATATCTCTTCAGATACTATCAATTTCAAAGAGCCAGAGACAATAATATAACGAAAGCGCCTTTAACTTACTAGGCGCGCCCGCCAACTTTTATCTCTTTTTTCAACCCTAGCAGCGTTTCCCGTGTCTCACTTTCGTGTGTCACCGTGTGTCGCTGCATCCGGTAAGGGGGCTTTTAGGGTGACCCACCAAAACCCGCAACCCCTTTTTTCAAAAATCATCACTTTTTTCAATTCTTTTTCCAACCCACTGATAACAAACACTTTCTCAAATCACACTTCCATAAACTTTTATCCAATCCCTCACAAAACATGCACAAATCAAACAACTATTCACCAACAGCAAACTTGTCCACAGACTCGCACCATTCGATTCACCAATATCACCACGATTCATCCTCCGATTCACCAAAATGAATCGCCAATCACACCAACATTTCCAGAATCACACCGAAACCCAGTACACAATCCGTACACAAACCGTGCACCAACACCCCTAAATGGAATCAGGCCCGTTTACACAACTGTCCGTCTCTAGAAGCGCGTGTTGTGAGATGGAATGTTTTCGGGGGTAACGATCTGAATGTTCGACATGGCCGCATGATGCGGGTCCGGCGTCAATTTGTGATGATACAGAAAAGCTTGGAATACGTTTTGCAAATCAATCTGAAGATCATGGTGTAGTACAAAGCTGATACGGCCCTCTTCGATCAGTCGTCGGTTATCGTTGTCCAGATCATGGGCCACGTAAATATCAGGCAACGATACGTTCTGTTCGAGAATGTCCAAAATCGTCGTGTTGCCGCCCCCCATCGAATATACAGCACAAATCTGGTCAAGGCCTGCGACAACGGCTTGCACGATACGCGATGTTTCAAAATGGACGCCGCTGCCCCCGCTTGCATCTATGATGCGCAGCTTTGGGCACAATCGGTTCAGGGTTTCCTTGAATGCCACTTCACGCTCTTCCTCTCCCAAGAAACGATCATTACTTCTGGAGGTAAGGACAGTTCCTGTATCGTCCCCTACCGTCTTCGCAATAAGATAGGCCGCAGTGCGACCCGCGCTTTGATTATCAAGTCCTACATAAGCAATACGTTTTGTCGTCGTCAGATCTGTTACCAATGTGACCACTGGAATGCCTGATGCGATCAATTGATCGACTGCTGCCCGTATCGCTGGCAAATCTCGTGCTTTGATGCAGACCCCATGACTGCCTCGCTTTGCAATACGCGCCAATACTGCGATCACCTCGTCTTCGCTCATCATCTCTTGTGCGAGGAACCTTGATCGGCACGCCGCGCTTCCGATCCGTGGTAAGACTTGTTCAGCTGCCTGTTGCACTTCACGGCTAAAGCGCGCTGGCGCTTCGATTACAAAGTCAAAAAACAGGCGCCTCCCACGGGCGGCCAATTGTGCCTCTTGTCCTTCGAGTTCGGAAATAGCGGCGGCAACACGTGCCTTGGTTTGCGGACTGACATTTGCGCGATTGTTTATCGCACGGTCGACCGTTGCAGTGCTGAGCCCTGACTGTCTGGCAACCTCTTTGATAGGAAAGCGATGTGTCATTTGATGTGTTTCTGATGTGTTTTAAGAAAATAATCAAGATTTCATTGCTGCACAATCATAGCAACACAGGGAGATACCTTATGAAACGCCAAATCGAAACTGATGCAGGATATTTTGACAGCGCGGCATGTGATCTGAACGCATTCACCGCACTGGTCGATCAAGTTGTGAGCCCATCAGCGGTTCCAAACGCAGACGATATCCAAAAGAATGTGCCAATTTATGACATGTTCAAATTGCGACCATCGCTGGAGGATCAAACACGACGTCGGATAATTATGGCCGAATGGGCCCAAATACTTCGGACGGGTGCCGGTGTTCTGGTTCTGCGCGGGGCATATACGGACACTGCGGTTCTGGACGAGGCCACTGCAATTTACGAACAAATCATTGCGACAGAAAAACTGGCCAGCGGGGGCGGCAGCGACCATTTCGCGGCGTCAGGAGCCAATGACCGGATATGGAATTCCCTGCAGAAGCTTTGCGAAGAGGATCCGGATGTATTTTTGCGATACTTCGCAAACATATCAATCGCTGGGGTTTGCGAAGCATGGCTTGGTCCGAATTATCAAATGACCGCACAGGTCAATCTGGTTCACCCCGGCGGCGCGGCGCAGCAAGCACATAGAGATTACCATCTGGGATTTCAAACTGCAGAAATCAGTGCCGAGTATCCCGCGCATGTGCATGACCTGTCGCCGGCTCTGACGCTACAAGGTGCCATCGCGCACTGCGATATGCCCGTTGAGAGCGGCCCGACAAAGCTGTTACCATTTTCACAACTATACCGCGCTGGATATGCCGCATGGCGACGTGAAGATTTTCGTGCGTTGTTTGAAGAGCGCTGTATTCAATTGCCGCTGGAGAAAGGTGACGCTCTATTCTTCAATCCTGCGCTGTTTCATGGGGCTGGTGCAAACACGAGCAGTGACATTCACCGCATGGCGAACTTGTTACAGGTATCATCTGCGTTCGGGCGCGCCATGGAAACAATAGATCGTGAAAAAATGTGCAAACTGCTGTTCCCGCATGCGGTTAAATCGCAAAGGAATGGTGTATTGAGCGCGCCCGAACTGAATGCGGCAATTGCTGCGTCCGCAGAAGGTTACGCTTTCCCAACCAACTTGGATCGTGATCCACCCAAAGGGGGGCTGGCGCCGGAAACCCAGCAAGCGCTGTTCAAACGTGCCATTTCAGAAGATATGGATGTTGAGCAATTTGTACAGATTTTAGATGAAATGCGGGTCAAAAAATTAACATAGATTCAAATTATCGATGGATGCCTTGGCTATCTTTTTAAGTGGTTATTCGCCTCTGTAAAAGGTTGACGGCTTGTTGAGAAGGTCGCTTTGATCCCGCGCTGACATGCGATGATTACACCTATTGCCGCTAAATGTTGCTTATCTAGCTTATGCCCTGTAGAAATTCGGCACACGGGGGATGTTATGGAAAAAGTAGGCTACGATAAGCAATTACGACAATTAGAAGAGCTGGCACCGGCGGGATACGTGCTGGGCTTGCATATACGTTATAACTCGGCAACGTTGATGTTCCGCACATATCCAGAAGCATGGATGAATGTGTATACGCAAAACGGATACATGATGACGGATCCCCTGGTTGCATGGGGTGTTGCGAACCAAGGTTGTTCGCGCTGGAGCGCGTTGACGGTTCCAGATCCAAATAATGTTCTGAAGCAAGCGCGTGAATTTGACCTTAACTACGGTATTGCCGTCTCTTGTGGTTTAGAGACATCCAGAACGATTGGTGGGTTTGCACGCAGTGATCGTGAATTTACGGACCAAGAGATACAAGATGTTCATGACATTGTTTTGCACATGCACCGTGAAACAGCGCCTGATGTTAGTTTAACCCCACCACAAGTCGCCGCCCTGCGATTGCTGGCCGATGGACGCAGTACTGCGCAAGCCGCTACAGATTTGGGTATCACTGAACGCGCTGTAAAAAGCAGATTGAAAACGGCAGGTGAACGATTACTCACCCGGTCAACAGCCGAAACCCTTCAGCTCGCTATAGAGTATAGACTTCTATAACTGTGTTGCTGCAGCCGACTGATATTGCTTGCGTGTAGTGCTATGCCTGCACGCAAGTTGCGCCAGGCGGATATGCTGCAACAATGGGGTCAGGTCTGGCTCTGCTGCCAATTTAACAATCGGAAGTGGTTAGTGGAAATATTATACGTCGCGCCATGATGGTGATACATATACAAGTCGTTTCATCGATGCGGCGCTTCACTTTGTGGCGCACTTGGTTGCCCAACCTCTAAGCCATTGATTTAGAAGTAAATGGCGGTGCTGTCAGACTAATTCGAACCCGTCTCGAATGCCAGGATAGCCCAATATGTCAATCCCAGAGTAAAAAGGGGCCAGTAAACCG
>JASJIO010000108.1:0-19413 GCA_037625035.1 Amylibacter sp. | reverse complement strand
CCTTCGTAGGCCATTACAACCATCAGCGCTATCACGAGAGCCTGAACAACGTCACACCTGCTGACGTTTACACAGGCCGAGGCCAAACAATCCTGCTTGAACGGGAGAAGACAAAAAGGAGGACGATGAAACTAAGGCGCTTGCAGCACGCTAAATCTGCTGCTTAACTAAACACAGATGAGCGATGACTCCTCGAAGTCAAAACACTCTCTGTCTCAAACTATATGATGATGCAAACGCTGTGCAGCACCCTCGTCTGACGTGAAAGTAGACTTACGCTTATCTCTTTGAGTCCCATTATACAGATAACGCATGTGTGCAGGGATGCTGATTATCACATGCCACTTACCGCGTATGAGCCTGAGACGTGAAGCAGGGTACTGATAGCCACCTCTGTGTTTGTCGCTCATTACTTTGGCCCCAGCATCATTATCAAGAAGTATTGCCAGAAGTATTGATAGTTAGAGCCAATAAAGCCCTTAAATCAAGGATTTTATCTATAATTAAGGGGATAGATGGTGCTGCAAGGGAGGATCGAACTCCCGACCTCGTCATTACCAATGACGCGCTCTACCACTGAGCTACTGCAGCATACCGTGAAAAGCGGGGTTTTAGCGGAAATCAGTGCATTTGCAAGCGTAAAGTAGACGTCTGCGAATGCGTGATGTACAGACGTTTCCATGAGCAAGGCACAAGCAGATAAGACGACAGCGATGTCCGACAAAGAAAAGAAAGCCGCAGATCGCGCAGAGCGATTGCGCAAGCAGTTGCGTGATAATCTGCAGCGTCGAAAACAACAAACGCGGGCACGTAAAAGTGACGCGGAACCAAAAGAATAAGAACCTAAGGGGCAAGGTAATATGGACAGCATCGTAATTAAGGGCAACGGCCCAGTGAATGGGCAAATCCCGATTGCAGGGGCAAAAAACGCGTGTTTGACGTTGATGCCAGCGACGTTGTTGTCTGAGGAGCCGCTTACGCTGACGAACGCACCGCGCCTTTCGGACATTAAGACGATGGCGGAACTGCTGGTGTCTTTGGGGACCGAAGTTGCGGGTTTGCAGGATGGCACCGTTCAGGCGCTAGGCACGAAAGAGATTACAAATCACGTCGCGCATTACGACATTGTTCGTAAAATGCGGGCCTCTAACCTTGTTTTGGGGCCGATGTTGGCGCGGATGGGGCATGCGGTTGTGTCCTTGCCGGGGGGCTGTGCGATTGGCGCGCGGCCAATGGATATTCACACCGATGCGCTGGAACAGATGGGCGCGACAATTGAGTTGAAAGACGGATATCTGCACGCCAAAACCAATGGTGGGCTGAAAGGCGCGATGATTAAACTGCGGTTTGCATCTGTTGGCGCGACCGAGAATATTTTGATGGCGGCGACCTTGGCCAAAGGCACGACCGTGATTAACAATGCCGCCAAAGAGCCAGAGATCGTGGATTTGGCGGAATGCCTGCGCAAAATGGGTGCGCAGATTGAAGGTGAGGGCACCAGCCGCATCGAAATTCAGGGTGTGGATCGGCTGCACGGCGCGACGCATCCGGTTGTGACGGATCGGATTGAACTGGGAACCTACATGCTGGCCCCTGCGATTGCGGGCGGCGAGGTAGAGCTGTTGGGCGGGCGTCGTAACCTGTTGGAAGCGTTCTGTGACAAGCTGGAAGAAGCCGATATTTCTGTGACGGAAACGGCCAAAGGTTTGCTGGTGAAAAACAAAGGTTCGCGCGTGAAAGCGGTGAACGTAAAGACCGAGATTTTCCCAGGATTTCCGACCGATTTGCAGGCGCAGATGATGGCGTTGTTGTGTACGGCTGAGGGTACGTCTGTGCTGGAAGAAACAATATTCGAGAACCGCTTTATGCACGCGCCAGAATTGACGCGGATGGGTGCGAAAATAGAAGTGTCTGGCGGCATGGCGACTGTAACTGGTGTGGATCAACTAAAGGGCGCACCTGTCATGGCGACGGACCTGCGAGCATCGGTTTCGATGATCCTTGCTGGATTGGCTGCTGAGGGTGAAACAGTTGTTAGCCGTGTCTATCACCTTGATCGTGGATACGAGAAAGTTGTGCGTAAATTCAGTGGGATAGGCGCGAAAATTGAACGGATAACTGCATAATGGTTGATGATGCACGCTTTGAAGATGGGGTCGAAAACGCACTGCGTTTAAAGGCGCAGGACAGTGATGATCTGGTGGCGATTTCGACAGTGTTGCAAGACGCTGTTTTGCCTGTTTCTGAAATGCAGTGGCAGCGCGAGGAACAGCGTTTTGGCATGTTGGCCAATCGGTTTCGCTGGGAAGATGCAGATGCGGCGGCGACATCGAAACGCGCCGTTGAACGTGTGCAGGCTGTTGTGGTTTTTGACAGCGTTGTGGCTGTGCGATCATCGGGTTTGGATTTGAAGGACAAGGCGCAGGTAATTTCTGTTCTTTCGATGACGTTTGAAGCCAAAGAAGATGGCGCAGGCACAGTTGTTTTGGCGCTGGCAGGTGATGGTGCGATTGCGCTGGATGTTGAATGTGTTGAGGTAACTTTGGCGGATGTGACGCGGCCCTACATTGCGCCTTCGGGCAAGGTTCCATCGCATCCTGCTTGAGGCGGCACCCAGTCACGGGTAAGACCACGGCAGGAGAATGCCGATGACTTTGTTTTTGAACAGTTCTGATTCCAATTTTGACGCCGCGTTTGAGCAGCTTTTGCATATGAAGCGGGAGTCTGATGCGGATGTGGATGCTGTGGTTGCCGATATCCTTGCGGATGTTCAGGCGCGCGGTGATGCGTCGGTGATCGAGCTGACGGCTAAGTTTGATAAGCTGGAGTTGACGGCCGAAACGCTGGCATTCACCGCCCAAGAAATTGATGCAGCGATTGAAGATGTGCCCGACGCAGAACGCGCGGCGTTGGAATTGGCGGCTGTGCGGATACGGGCGTATCACGAACGGCAAGTTCCCGAAGATGCTTGGTGGACGGACGAAAGCGGTGCGCAATTGGGCTGGCGTTGGAGCGCGGTTGAGGCGGCTGGTTTGTACGTGCCTGGTGGTTTGGCGAGTTACCCATCCAGCGTTTTGATGAATGCGATCCCTGCGAGTGTGGCGGGCGTTGATAATTTGGTGATTTGTGTGCCGACCCCGAACGGTGTGGTGAACCCGCTGGTGTTGTTGGCGGCGCGGTTGGCTGGTGTGGAAACAGTGTATCGCATTGGCGGCGCACAAGCGATTGGCGCGATGGCGTTTGGTACGCAAACCATTGCGAAGGTTGATAAAATCACGGGGCCGGGCAATGCGTTTGTGGCGGCGGCCAAGCGGCGGGTTTATGGGATTGTCGGGATCGACATGATTGCGGGGCCGTCAGAAATTTTGGTGATCGCGGATAAGGACAATAACCCTGACTGGATCGCGATGGATTTGTTATCGCAGGCCGAGCACGATGAAAGTGCGCAGTCGATCTTGATCACGGATGATGCGGCGTTCGGGCAGGCGGTAACGGATGCGGTGGAAACTGCGCTGAAAACGTTGGAGCGACGAGATATCGCGTGGGCCAGCTGGCGTGATTTTGGGGCTGTGATTTTGGTGAAAGATTTGGACGAGGCCGCAAAGCTGTCGGATCGGATCGCGCCAGAGCATTTGGAAGTGTGTGTTGCGAATGCCGAAACCTATTCCAAAAAGATACGCCATGCGGGCGCAATTTTTATTGGGGCGTGGACGCCAGAAGCGATTGGTGATTACATCGGTGGACCAAACCATGTGTTGCCGACGGCGCGTTCGGCGCGGTTCTCTTCTGGGCTGAATGTCCTCGATTTTATGAAGCGAACAACGTTGGCGCAGATGACGCCAGCAGCGTTGCGTGCGATTGGGCCAGCGGCAGAAACGCTGGCCAAGTCTGAGAGTCTACAAGCGCATGGGTTGGCGGTTCGCGCTCGGTTGGACCAGTTGAATGAAGGTGACGAATAATGGCTGAACTATCAAAGCTGATCCATGTGGAATTAGACGATCATGGATTGCCTGCCCCAACAGCAGAAGTTGAACGTGAACGCAAAGTGGCGCTGTTTGATCTAATCGAAGAGAACGTGTTTGGGCTGGTTTCACGCGGTGATAAACCGATGCCAGAGGGGCCGTATCGGTTGATGCTGTCGATCAAAGATCGCCGTGTTGTGTGCGATGTGCGCACAGAAGACGGATCGCCTGCATCGGAGTTTCACCTGTCGGTTTCGCCGTTAAAGCAGGTGATCAAAGATTATTTTCAGATTTGCGAAAGCTATTTTGATGCGGTGAAAAAGCTGCCGCCTGCGCAGATTGAAGCGATTGATATGGGGCGGCGCGGTATTCATGACGAAGGATCGCGCCAGTTATTGGAACGGCTGGAAGGCAAGATTGAAACTGACATGCCAACGGCGCGGCGGTTGTTTACGTTGATCTGCGTTCTGCACATGCGCGGGTGATATGGCTGAATTAACCCAACCACAATCGGTCCTGTTTGCCTGTGACCACAATTCGATCCGCTCGCCTATGGCCGAGGGATTAATGAAGCAGCATATCGGTACATCCATTTTTGTACAGTCCGCTGGTGTGAAGGGTGACATGGAAATCGATGGTTTTGCGATCAATGTTTGTCGTGAAGTTGGGGTGGAATTGTCGCGACATCGGACCCGATCGTTTGATGATTTGATGGAATGGGGCGATGATCTGGACAGCTATGATTTGATTGTTGCATTGTCCCCCGCTGCGCAGCGTCGTGCGTTGGAATACACGCGGTTTTATTCGTTAGAAGTTGAATACTGGCAAACGATGGACCCGAGCGGTTTTGGCGATAGCCGAGAGGCGAAGTTGAACCAGTATCGCCTTGTTCGCGATCAAATTACGCAAAAGATCAAAGATCGTTTTTTGCCTAAATAGAACTGCATTTTCATGGATATTTTCGAAAACGTCGGCCACACTGCGTGGAACGATTGAAAAGGTGTGTGATGACGGTATTGATTGCAGGGGGTGGAATTGCGGGTTTGGCGCTGGGGCTGACGTGTCATCAGATAGGCGTGCCGTTCAAAGTGTTCGAGGCTGTGCGCGAGATTAAACCGCTGGGCGTTGGGATAAACTTGCAGCCGACTGCGGTGCGGGAATTGTTTGATCTAGGGCTAGAGGATCAGTTGCCGACGATTGGTGTAAAGACCCGCGATTATTCGATGCATTCCAAGAAGGGCTCGCAGGTTTGGAGCGAGCCACGCGGTACCTGGGCAGGATATAAATGGCCACAGTATTCAGTGCATCGCGGTGCGTTACACATGATGTTGTATCACGCGCTGATTGAACGTGCGGGTGAAGGTTGCGTTGAAACGGGTTG
This sequence comes from Amylibacter sp., assembly GCA_037625035.1. GTDB lineage: Bacteria > Pseudomonadota > Alphaproteobacteria > Rhodobacterales > Rhodobacteraceae > Amylibacter. The sequence goes on along the minus strand of JASJIO010000108.1, from coordinate 14,070 downwards.
GTCGGTGGAACGGTTTGAGAATACTGAAACGGGGGCTGCGTTGCACCTGAAACACCGTGATGGAACAACGAAGATTGAACAGGGTGCGGTGGCCGTTGGGGCCGATGGCATCCATTCTACGATCCGCCAGCAGATGCAGCCCAACCAAGGAGAGCCGCGTTGGGCTGGCCATGTTTTGTGGCGTGGGACGACACAAGCCAAGCCGTTTAAAAGCGGTGCGTCGATGGTGATGATTGGCAACACTGATCTGCGATTTGTGACCTATCCAATCAGCGAGGCAGATCCAGAAACGGGTTTAGCAACAATCAATTGGATATCAGAGTTGAAGTTAAATCCCGACGGTGGCTTTAACAAAGAGGACTGGAGCCGCACCGCGAATTTGGATGATTTCCTACCACAGCTATCCACATTAGAGGCAGATTGGATCGACATCCCTGCGCTGATTACAGGGGCAGAAACGGTGTATGAATACCCGATGGTGGACCGTGATCCGATTGATACCTGGACTGATGGTAATGTGACCCTGATGGGGGATGCGGCGCATGCGGCCTATCCCGTTGGATCAAACGGGGCGGGGTCTGCGATTATTGACGCACGGCAATTGGGCGCGGCGTTTTTGGCGCATGGGGTGAATGCCAATGCGTTACTGGCCTATGAGGCAAAGATGCTGCCACCGACATCCAAAGTGGTGTTGATGAACCGTGGTTCAGGGCCAGATTCGATCCTTGGTACGGTCGAAGATCGCTGTGGCGGAGACTTCGACGACATCGAAGACGTGATCCCAAAAGCAGAGCTGATAGCGCATGCGGATAAGTACAAGGCCGCTGCAGGTTTTGGGATCGAGGCGACAAATGCGGCGCCAAGAACCATTCCAAAGGATGCGCGGGTCGTGTGAGTTAGGGCTTCTTTTTGCGGCGCAGAAAGAACGACACGCGCATAGCACCCGGCGCATGAGAGCGTTGGCGTGTACGCAACACGGGTGTGTTGGCTGATTTTCCGCTGCTTTCCCGAAACACAATGTACAGGCCGCTGGCGATGATGATGGATGAGCCGATCAGGGTGGGCGTGTCGATGGTTTCATTGAACAAAAAATAGCCAAACAAGGTGGCCCAGATGATTTGTGAATATTGCATCGGGGCGACGATTGCCGCCTCGGCTGCGTTATAGGCTGCAATCACCAACAGGCCCGCGATAAATGCAAATAGAGCGATGAAACCGACCATGCCAAGATGTTCTATCGGCATCGGTTTATAGACCCAAGAAAGCGCAATTCCCGACACGACAAAGTTGGTGAGAAGCGGGTAAAGCATGATCACCACGGAGCGTTCTTGGCGCCCAACGCGGCGTAGGATTACAGACCCGAGCGCGGCAAAACAGGCAGCGGCGAGGGCGGCAGCATGGCCCAGCGTGAATTCGGACGAGCCGGGGCGCAGGACAACCAAAACACCCGCAAGGCCGATCAAGACGGCGGACCACCGATGAATGCTGACACGTTCCTTAAGGATCGGGATTGATAGAACGGTGATCAGCAACGGCATGGCGAAGATCAGTGCGTAGACTTGGGCCAATGGCAGGACCGAGAAAGCATAGAAGGCGCAGATCGCACCGATCGAGCTGGAGATAGTTCTAACGGCGATCCATCCCGGGTTTGCCGGGCGCAGGGTTCCCGCAGTTGAATCGCGCATCAACATTAAGGTGGCGAGCGGAAAAGAAAGAAGAGACGAGAAAAAGATCAGCTGAAACGCCGAATAAGACGCGCCGAGGTATTTGATGAATACGTCGTGTGTTGCAAAAACTGCAAAGGCCAAAAGGGCGAGGAGGATGCCGCGTAGGGCCATAGGGGTGCATTTCGTTTTGGAGTTGGTGTCTTTGTGCGGGGAAATGCAGGGAGAAGAAAGGATTAAATCTGAGGTTTTGATATTTAGTTTAGACAGATTTTATCCTCTGGGTGCCGATTTAGAAGCCAAGAAAGGAGTGTTTGGTAGGTGTAGTAATCCTCGGATTTTGCGGCAGTCGCTATACGTCCCAATACCCAAAGCAGTTGCCATTCCGTTGGCGCAGATCTGCATTTTTTACAGGGTGTCAGTGTCCAAGGCGTGCGCGAAATTCAGTGAATTCGGATGCAAGCACTCGGTAGGTAACTTTTTCTTTTTCTGGAGCTTTGATTTTTGCGTAAAACGCCTGTGATGCGGTGTTTTCGCCATCAGTGGCCCAATCTAGACGATCACAACCTTCAATTTCAGCAACATGGGTCAGTGCGGATAGAAGGGCACGACCGACACCTTGGCCCTGTGCCTATGGTATAACAAAAAGCTCTTTCATAACCAATGACGTGGTGGCACCAGCGGGAAAGGAAAACCCCCAAGTGGCAAACCCAACGCATGTCTTTGCCTCATAGGCGAGGTGGCACGCCATGTGCCGTTCCCCATTGAGCAAGGAAACGATGCGGGTTTCTTGCGTCGGTGTTGCGGGGGAGATTTTGTAATGTGACAGGCACGCGCGGTAGACGGTTATAAAGTCATCCGCGCGGGCCGAAGTATATGGTATTACGTCAATCAAACGCTGGCTTGAAGTTCAGCAAGGATCGCGTCTGTCATTTGCGATGTGCTGACAGGTTTGCCACCGTCTGCTTGCATCAAATCACCCGTGCGAATGCCTTTGGCGAGCACTGTTTCGATGGCGGTTTCAAGGCGCGTGGCCTCTTCGCCTTGATCGAATGAATAACGCAGCGCCATTGCGAGCGACAGGATACACGCACAAGGGTTTGCTTTGCCTTGGCCCATGATGTCTGGTGCGGAGCCGTGTACCGGTTCGTACATTGCTTTGGGGCGGCCATTGGCCATCGGTGCACCGAGGGAGGCGGATGGCAACATGCCAAGCGAGCCTGTGAGCATCGCGGCGCAGTCAGACAGGATATCGCCGAACAGGTTGTCGGTGACGATCACGTCGAACTGTTTTGGCTGACGGACCAGCTGCATCGCGCCGTTGTCGGCGTACATGTGGGATAGCTCCACGTCGGCATAATCTGCTTTGTGTACGGCAGTCACGACTTCGCGCCACAAGATGCCGCTTTCCATGACGTTGGCTTTTTCCATGGAACACACTTTGTTGTTCCGTTTACGCGCCAGATCAAATGCAGCGCGCGCGACACGGTCGATTTCGGCTTCGGTGTAGCGTTGGGTGTTGATACCAACACGCTGGCCGTCTTCTTCAAAGATGCCGCGTGGTTCGCCGAAATAGGAACCAGATGTCAATTCACGCACGATCATGATGTCGAGGCCAGCGATGAGTTCTGGCTTCAATGAGGAGAAATCTGACAAGGCGTCAAAACACTGTGCGGGGCGCAGGTTGGCAAATAGGTCCATTTCTTTGCGCAGGCGCAGCAATCCGCGTTCTGGTTTCACGCTGAAATCCAGTTCGTCGTATTTTGGGCCACCCACAGCGCCGAGCAGAACGGCGTCTACTTCTTGGGCTTTCGCCATTGTGGCATCTGCAAGCGGTGTGCCGTGTTTGTCGTATGCAGCGCCTCCAACAAGGTCTTCGGACACATCGAATTTCATGTCGCGCTTGTCGCCGAGCCATTCGATGACGCGTTGTACTTCGGTCATGACTTCTTGGCCGATGCCGTCGCCAGGTAAGATCAACATTGATGGGGTGTTCATGGTGCGCGTCCTTTTGCAAAATATCTTGAGCTTTCCCTATTGTGCAGGGGACGAGTGGTCAAGGTTTTGGGTTTCTTTGTTCCCCAAATACTCAGACTCACAGCCGCTCAATCAGATGATCGGCCAGAAAATCGAACACGCGTCGCACGCGGGCGGATGTGCGCAGTTCGGAATGGGCGGTGAGCCAAACGGGGAGGGGTGGAATGACAAGGTCTGGAAGGACAGGGATAAGGTTATAGATTTTTGCTTGGCGTTGTTGAGATGCACCGATGCCAACGCCTGCGCGAATGGCTTCTAGGTAGGCGACTTGATTGTCGACGCGAAAGGCGAAGTCTTCGCGTTTGGCTGTCATTCCAAAGGCGGTCATGCCACGGATCATCAGATCGGATTTGTCATATCCGACGATGATGTGGTGGCCGATGTCGTCTAAGGTTTTGGGATGGCCTGCACGATCAAGATAACTTTGCGCGGCGAATAGGCCGAGTTTGATGTCGCCGATTTTGCGGGCGATCAGATCCTGTTGTTCGGGTTGTACCATGCGCACGGCGATGTCCGCTTCGCGCAACGACAGGTTTTCCGTGCTGTTTGTGGCCACCAACTCGATTTGCAATTCGGGTTCCTGCGCCAGTAACAGCGCGAATATTTCAGGCAGAATGTAGGTTGCGACAATTTCGGAGGCTGTGACGCGCACAGTTCCGCGCAGATCTTCGGCGCGGCCTTCGGTGATCAGGCTGATCTTTGCGGCGGCGGCCTGCATCGTGCGGGCGTGTTCCACAAGGGCGGTGCCTGTTTGCGTTAGCACATATCCTGATGGGGCGCGTTGAAACAGGGTTGCGCCAAGTTGGGATTGCAGCTGTTCAACGTGTCGCCCGATGGTGGGTTGGCTGCGCTGTGATGCTCGTGCGGCCGCGGAATAGCTGCCCGTTTCGGCCACCGCGAGGAAGCTTTGCAGCAGGGTCCAATCGAAGGTTTGCATGTCTATCCATTCATTTATGTATATCAATAATGCATTTTGCGGGAATTTCCATACGTTTATGTGATGGATAGGTTTGTGTCAGTTAAGTCATGAAAGGACACAAAATGACACAGACAGCATTAGTTTTAGGCGCAACGGGCCGATTTGGCGGCAATATGGCAATTGCCTTTGAGGCGGCGGGCTGGACCGTTCGTCGATTTGATCGCAAAACGGATAATCTCGATACGGCAGTCGAAGGCGTGGATGTGATTGTGCAAGGTTGGCACCCATCCTATGAAAAATGGGCGAAAGAGGTTCCTGTGTTGACCAAGCGTGTTATTGCGGCAGCGCGCAGATCGGGAGCAACGGTATTAATCCCTGGCAATATGTATGTGTACGGAGCGGGATCGCCGTCGGTTATCACAGAGAATACGCCGCATAAGGCACGTAACCCGTTGGGGAAGATTCGTGTTGAGATGGAAGCCGCGTTTGCGAGCAGTGGTGTGCGAACAATTGTTCTGCGCGGTGGAGATTTTTTGGATATAGAACCGTCGGGTAATTGGTTTGACCAGATCATCGTGAAAAAACTGCATAAAGGCGTGTTCACCTATCCGGGCGATTGCAACATCCCGCATACTTGGGCCTATCTACCAGACCTGTGCCGCGCATTTGTGATGCTGGCTGAGAAGCGTGCGAGCTTGCCTGTTTTCACCACGTTGAATTTTGAGGGGTATACGTTAAGTGGCGCGCAGATGGCCAAGATTTTGGGTGTTACGGCGCGGCGGATGAATTGGTTGCCCGTGTATTTGGTTGCACCATTTTGGAAGATGGGGCGCCTGATAATCGAAATGCGGTATCTGTGGAACATGCCACATCAAGTGGATGGCACGGCGTTGCGTAAGTTGTTGCCAGAGCTTCGCGAAACGCCGGTGAATGAAGCGTTGCATCGTGCGGCGTCATTCAAGATCAACCCAAACGAGCCGGTGATCCGAGGACGCGCGACCGTTTGATCCGATCCATTCAAACCCTGCCTCATCGGGTGCTGGCCAGAACACGCCAGCATCCGAAATATTAAGGGTTTTGGATGGCAGGACGTAATCCATGCGCAAGTTTCCCGGCCCACGATCATCGCGCCAATCTGCCGTGTCGGTGGCGGGGTCGGATTTATGTTTGGTGTTCGCGCCGCCTTGGGCATCGGATGCAATCCGAGCGCCATTGGATTTTGGTTTTGGATCTGTTAGGTGGCCGCCGTTTATCAAAGCAGATATCGCGTCATGACTGCCTTCGCCGTCTATCGGGTCCGCGTTTAGATCGCCTAATACGATGTATTTATCGCTGTTTGGTTCAAGAACGGTGCGGATGTAATTGTCCCAAAACAGGATTTCGGCGCGATTGCGTTTGCCGTTCATGTCCTCTGGTCCGTCAAAAACGGGTGGTGTTGGGTGTGATGCCAAAACGTGGAGCGTGTCCCCAGATGGGAGTGTGATTGGAACGTCCCAATGACCCTTGGAGGACAGGCGTATGACATGCATTGCTTGGTAACTGGGAAAATCAGAGCCATCAGCAGCTTTGGGCATTTCTGCGTTCGGGATTTGTTTCCACAAAACATCAGCGAAATCTTTGGCGGCTTCGGTTTTGATTGGAAATTTCGAAACAAGCGCCATTGCGTATTGGCCGCGAAAATTTCCAAAACCAAAGGCGTCGGCTGGGCCGCCCAATTTACCGTCGCCGTTCAAATCCAATCCGCTGGGAACGCCAACGTTTTGAGGTGGGGCGTAGAAGTAGGGGTAGCGGTTGCCTTTGCGATCGCCTGCGTCTTGCGCCAGTAGATCGAGGAATTCGCGCAGCGCGAGGTTTTCGTAGTCGTGATCAATTTCGTTGATCAGCAAAATATCGGGGCGCACGGTTTGAATGATCGCTATCACATTGCGGATCTGGGTGTCTTTCAATCCGCGGATATCGCGCAGCAACAGGCTGGGACCTTTGCGTGTCAGCGATGTGTTGAAGGTTGCAACGCGGATCGGTTCTGCGAAGGACATGGCGCTGACACAGGCGAATGCCGCCGCCAGTGCCCAGCGAAACATCTTAGATGTCCTGATCTTCGTCTAAGTTCATTTCATTGATAAGGGTCGCAACTTTGTAAAGGGCGACGGAGCGCAAAACAGAAGCGGCAGGCACAAAGCACCAAATTGCGATCATCCAAAGCAACAGCAGGCTGTTGGTGGCGTTGATCGGTTGTAGCGGACCCATAAAGGTAAGCGCAGCCTGTGGAATTAGAAACGGCAGGCTCAGGCCGATGATCATGCTGACCAGTGCGGATTGGCGCAGGGTTTGATGCGTTTCAGCGCCGACGTTGCTGTCGAAATTTGGCATGTTAACCCAGAGATTGAAGTTGCGCGCCTTAAGTGGCCAATGGAACATCCAGATTATCGTACTGAAAACAATCAGTGCCAGAACGGTTAAGCTGAGCGAAAGAGCGGCGGCGTTTGACAAAAGAAGTCGGCTTGGGTCATCCAGTTCCTTGGTCATGGCATTGAAGAACATGAGCGGGCTGCCCGCAAAATCCCAGATGCCTGCGCTGCTTACGGCGAACGAAGATATGGCGATTGTTGTCGCGGTTTCCTCGACTGGGCCACGGAAAGCAAAGGCGATGCCTGTCAGTAGCAATGCAAGAAGCGCAAAGCGGATGCGGTTGTAGGGCGCGGCAAAACGGAATTCGATAAAGCTGGGTGTTGTGAATCCGTATTCAAACACCACGAAAGCCGCGCCGATTGCTGCTGACAAAATCGCAAGATCCGCAGCGTTGGGCGAAGTTTCTGGTAATACTATGGCCGGCAATACAATCATTGCGGCAACTAAAGCGGCCCTTACGGACGCGCCTGCAAGCCTCGTCAACACTGCTATCATCCTCTCACCCAGTTCATGCCGGGCTTTTTGTATAGGCCTAGGCCTTATTTATGCCTTAATAAAACCGAAATTGGTTTTCCGATCAAGGTGAGATAGATAAAATTGTGATGAATCAAGGGGTTTTGAGGCGAATCTGTAGTAAGATTGCACCACCACAATATGGCCACAATTACCCGTGGCCATATCTATATTTGGTGTGTGGCTATATCAGGCCCAAGGCGTTTTCGCGGCGTATTCTGCCTCAAAGCTGTCGATGGATTTAACCTTTTGCATAGTCAGGCCGATATCGTCTAAGCCGTTCATAAGGCAATGTTTTTTGAACTCATCAACTTCGAATTTGAACTCGGTTCCATCTGTTGCTGATACGGTTTGGGCTTCCAGATCAATGGTGATCCGGGCATTCTCGCCGCGCTCTGCATCTTCCATCAGAATATCGACGGATTCTTTGGGAAGGACCACTGGAAGGATGCCATTTTTAAAGCAGTTATTATAAAAAATGTCTGCATAAGATGTTGAGATGACAACCTTGATGCCGAAATCGCGCAGCGCCCAAGGGGCATGTTCGCGTGATGAGCCGCAGCCAAAGTTCTCGCCAGCGACGATAATCTCTGCTTTGCGGTAGGCGGGTTTGTTCAAAACGAAGTCTTCGATTTCTTGCCCATCGCGGGTAAAGCGCATTTCGTCAAACAAGTTCGCACCAAGGCCCGAACGTTTGATTGTTTTGAGGAACTGCTTTGGGATGATCATATCGGTGTCGATATTAACCAAAGGCATTGGGGCAGCGACGCCCGATACGTTTTCAAATTTTTCCATTTGTTCTTTCCTTATCCAAATTCACGGATGTCTGTGAGCCGGCCGGTGACCGCAGCGGCGGCGGCCATGACGGGGGATACAAGGTGGGTGCGTCCTTTGTAGCCTTGGCGGCCCTCAAAATTGCGGTTGGAGGTGGAGGCGCAGCGTTCGCCCTCGGCCAGTTGATCTGGGTTCATTGCAAGGCACATGGAACAACCCGCCATGCGCCATTCAAAGCCTGCTTCTTTGAAGATGTCGGCAAGGCCTTCAGCTTCGGCTTGGGCGCGAACGAGGCCAGAGCCAGGCACGATCATAGCGCGCAGGCCGTCTTTGACCTTTTTGCCTTTCAGAACGCCAGCGGCGGCACGCAGGTCTTCGATACGACCGTTTGTGCAGGAGCCGATGAAGACCGTGTCGATTTCAATGTCCGACAGTTTTGTTCCCGGTGTCAGGCCCATGTAGGCGAGGGAGCGGCGCACAGCGTCTATTTTGCCGCCCTCAAAATCTTCGGGGTTTGGAACCAGCGCGTCGATGGGCAGCACGTCTTCGGGGGATGTGCCCCACGTGACGGACGGCGCGATGTCTTCGCCTTTGAGCGTGACGACTTTGTCGAAATGTGCGCCTTCATCCGTGAAGAGGTCTTTCCACGCGATCAGAGCCAATTCCCAGTTCGCACCTTTCGGGGCGTGTGGGCGGCCTTTGCAATATTCAAAAGTCTTTTCATCTGGCGCGATCAGGCCCGCGCGTGCGCCGCCCTCAATCGCCATGTTGCAGACGGTCATGCGACCTTCCATGGACAGTTCGCGAATGGCTTGGCCGCAATATTCAATCACATAACCTGTGCCCCCTGCCGTACCCGTTTCACCGATGACGGACATGGTGATGTCTTTGGCGGTTACACCTGGTTTCAACGATCCAGTGATTTCCACTTTCATGTTTTTGGATTTCTTCTGGATCAGCGTTTGCGTTGCCAGTACGTGTTCCACTTCGGATGTGCCGATACCGTGGGCAAGGGAACCGAACGCGCCGTGTGTGGCGGTGTGGCTGTCGCCGCAAACCACTGTCATGCCCGGCAATGTCCAACCCTGTTCTGGGCCAACAATGTGAACGATGCCTTGGCGCACGTCATTCATTGGATAGTAGTGTATGCCGAATTCTTTTGCGTTCTGATCAAGCGCGGCCATTTGCACACGGCTGTCTTCGGGCATTGTTTCTGGATCTTCGCGGCCAAGGGTTGTTGGCACGTTGTGATCAGGCACAGCGATGGTTTTTTCGGGTGCGCGCACAGTGCGCCCTGACAAACGCAAACCCTCAAAGGCTTGTGGTGAGGTCACTTCGTGGACGAGGTGGCGGTCGATGTAGAGCAGGCAAGTGCCGTCTTCGGCCTCGTGGGCGACGTGAGCGTCCCAGATTTTGTCATAGATTGTTTTAGGTGCGGACATGATATCCTCCGGCTGAAATAATTGGCTAATGGATTGGTGGTGCGAAACGGGATTACGCAGAGAGCCCGTGGATGCGCGCAACGAGGCCGCCGTGAAAACGCCACGGCAGGCGGGTGCGGTCATCCAGTGTAATTTTGCGCAATGTGAGTCTTGGGGTCATGGGAGCAGGGAATACCGCGTGGTGGGGATTCTCGCAAGAGGGGTTCGGTTTGTAAGCCTTTGCATTAAGACACTCGCTGGATTTGGATTTAACCTTACTAAAGCTGGAAAAAAGGCTATCTTACAAAGCACGCGCATGAGGGGATATTTTGTTGGAAGAAGACACCGCTGAAACAGCTGTCACTGCGGCAGAGCAAACAACAACGCAAGCGGCGAAAGAACTGCCCTCCGTTGCCGAACAATCTGCCATGTTATTCGAGATGTTTGACAAGTTGATCACGCGGCTAACGCAACCTTGGTCTGGGTATCAGTTGCTGCTTATCTTGGGTTTGATGTTTGTTGCGTACTGTATTGCGTTGTTTTATCGCCCGCGTATTCGCGCCGCTATCGGCGGGTCGCATGGTTTACCAAAGTGGTTCCTGCGGTTTTGTTCGCTGCTGACCAAATGGCTGTGGCTTTTTGTATTTGTCGTTTTGGCGTGGGCCACTGTTTACGTGATGCGCGAGGTCACTTGGCCAAGCCGATCCTATTTTGTTTCAATTGCAGCGACATTGGCAACATGGTGGTTGGTTGTGGTTATCACAACGCGGCTTATTAAATCGAAATCTGCGCGGGTTGTTGTGCGGTGGATGCTTGGCGGCTTTGTGGTGATGGAGATATTTGGGCTGCGTGAAACGGTGGCCAATGCGCTGGATACAGTTGCGCTTGATACTGGTGAGACGCGGATTTCCCTGCTGACTGTTTTGATCGCAGTTATATCGTTGGCGGTACTGTTTGTTGTCGCGAGCTTTCTGTCCAAGGCTGGCTCGAAACGCATCAACGATATTGAGGATATGTCGCCGTCGATCCGCGTGTTGATGAACAAGGCGTTGCAGCTGGGTCTGTACACTATCGCGTTCTTGCTAGGGCTGCGCATGGTCGGGTTTGATATCGGCAATTTGGCCCTGTTGTCGGGTGCGATTGGTTTGGGTATCGGGTTTGGCCTGCAAAAGATCGTGTCGAACCTTGTGTCGGGTGTGATCATTCTGCTGGATAAGTCCATTAAACCCGGCGATGTGATTTCGCTGGATGGAACGTTTGGCTGGATCACGCAGTTGGGTGCGCGCTACGCATCTGTGCTAACGCGCGATGGGCGCGAATATCTGATCCCGAACGAGGATTTCATCACCAGCCAAGTGGTTAACTGGTCCCATTCATCTGATCTGGTGCGATTGGAAATTCAGTTTGGCGTTGCCTATGCCAGTGATCCCCATGAGGTAAAGCGATTGGCATCTGAGGCGCCCCTGCAGGTTTCGCGGGTGGTTAAGATACCTAAACCCGTCTGTCATATCGTAAACCTCGGCGACAGTTCGATCGATTTCACGCTGCGGTTTTGGATACGGGACAGTACGGCGGGCCTGACCAATGTGCGGGGCGATGTGTATCTGGCGCTGTGGGATGTGCTCAAGGAAAACAACATTGAAATTCCATTCCCGCGCCGTGATGTGACGATCCTGTCTGGTACTCCAGCAGCGCCGCCATTGCCGAACGATTAAGGATTTAACCCAACGTCGAATTGGGTGTAGCCTGTGGGAAAATCCATAGGAGTTTCCATGTCCGCCACATTCGCTGCCCCGACCGATGCTGCCATCCCGATTGATGTGATTGCATCCGATCAATTCGATCAATTTGTAAAACACGCGCCAGCGGAAACGGTGGCTTGGGCCAAAGCGAACGGCTTCACGGGTAAGTTGGGCGAGGTTTTGTGTGTTCCAGCTGATAGCGGTATTGCACGCGTTCTTGTTGGGTGGGGGACGCCCGCGAAACGGGCACGCGGACGGCTGTTTATGGGGACCGCGGCGGCACAACTGCCTGAGGGTGTTTACCAGATTGCGTCAGGATTGACTGGTCCGGAGTTGGAAGAATCCGCACTGGCGTGGCTGTTGGCTGGCTATGTTTTTGATCGCTACAAAAAGAACGCTGCGCCCAAAGCGCGTTTGGTTGCGCCTGCACCTGTGGACGCTGCGCGGATCGAGGCAATTGTAGCAGGGGATTATCTGACACGCGATCTGATCAACACGCCTGCGTCTGACATGGGGCCAGAAATGCTGGAGGCGGCGTTTTTGAAGTTGGCACGCGATCATGACGCGAAATCGGATGTGGTTTTGGGGGATGATTTGTTGGTGCAGAACTTCCCGATGGTTCACGCTGTTGGGCGCGCGTCTGATCAAGAGCCGCGCTTACTGGATATGGTTTGGGGCAATGCGGATGACCCAAAAATCACGCTCGTGGGCAAAGGTGTGTGTTTTGATACGGGTGGTTTGAATATCAAACCCGGTGCGTCGATGGGGTTGATGAAGAAAGATATGGGCGGTGCGGCAACGGTGATGGGTCTTGCGCATATGATTATGACGCTGGGGTTAAAGGTACGGTTGCGGGTGATTGTGCCCGCTGTTGAAAACTCGATTTCTGCGGGGGCGTTTCGGCCGCAAGATGTGCTGACATCGCGCAAGGGCCTGAGCGTGGAGATTAACAACACCGATGCCGAAGGGCGTTTGGTGTTGGCAGATGCACTGGCGTTGGCGGATGAGGAAGAACCTGATTTGCTGATTTGTAAGGCGACGCTAACAGGAGCCGCGCGCGTGGCGCTGGGTCCTGATGTGATGCCGTTTTACACCGATATTGATACGCTGGCCGCAGAGATTGTGGATGCAGGTACGGCAGTGGCGGATCCAATGTGGCGGATGCCGTTTTGGGACCCGTATGAAGCAATGATTGAACCCGACGTGGCGGATTTGGACAACGCGCCTGCGAGTGGATTTGCTGGCTCGATCACGGCGGCGCTGTTCCTGCGACGGTTCGTGGAAAAGACCGCGAATTTTGTGCATCTCGATATTTATGGTTGGACACCAAGCGCGAAACCTGGCCGCAGCAAAGGCGGGGCCTGTATGTCAGCCCGCGCGATGTTAGAAGTGATCGAGGCACGGGTGGCTAAGTGATGGATCGCAGGACACATCGATGCAACGGATCGGTCGCGCATGAAAACCTGCGGGGGCAAGTCGATGGCGTTGATTTCGTTGAAGGGGATTTGCGCAATGTTTCGGCATCTGTTGCGAATTTACTGACGGGACCGAATGGCAAACTGGATCGTCAGTTGGTGCATGGCGACGGGTTTTGTGTGCTGGAAGAGGGTAATGATTTCGCCTTTGGGTTTGCCGTGCCGAGTGGCTTTGTTGGATATATTGCTGTTGGTGATTTGCGATCTGCTGTTGCGCCGACCCATCATGTGGCGACGATGGGCGCACATGTGTATCCAACCCGTTCGATCAAAACAGTGCCTGTGATGGCCTTGCCGTTTGGGGCGCAAGTTGGGGCTGCGGATCAGGGCGATGGATTTTGGCGGGTTGCGGATGGGTATGTGCCTGAACAGCAAGTTGTGCCTGTTGGAGCGTTAGAACAAGATACGGCGGCGACGGCGCTGCGGTTTCTGGGCGTGCCGTATTTATGGGGTGGGGACAGCAATTTCGGGATTGATTGTTCTGGCCTGGTTCATGCGGCGTTGCTTGCTGCGGGGCGAGATTGCCCGCGTGATAGTGACCAGCAAGAGGCGTTTTTTGCACGGATTGACGGCGACCTGCAACGAGGTGATCTGGTGTTTTGGAAAGGTCATGTCGGCATAATGGTCGATGCAGAAACAATTGTGCATGCGAACGGGCATCACATGGCAACGACCGTGGAACCTTTGGCACTGGTAACGGAGCGAATTAGGGGTGCTGAGGGTAAAGCAATTACGTCTTACGCGCGGCCTGATAGCGTTTCGAGAAATTATTGAATCTCAAAAACCTTACCGCGTTTCGCGCTCTCAGGCTTTTCGTGAACATGATGTTTTAAGTTTTTCTCGAAACGCTTTAATCAATTGCCCGGATCAGTTTGCGTTCTAACACTCGCAGCACTGCCTTTAGATCATTGCCACGTTTAAGAATACGGCCATCCATGCCGATAATGCAATACATGCCCTGTTTGGCCTGCAATTTGGGGCGTTTTTCAATACGGTAGAGCGCGTGTTCGGCAGAACGACGAAAGATCGAGAAAATCGCAACTTCGCGCAGTGCACTGATGGCATAATCGCGCCATTCACCTGCGGCGACCATTCGGCCGTATAAAGATATGATCG
>JASJIO010000107.1:0-6632 GCA_037625035.1 Amylibacter sp. | reverse complement strand
ATGGTCATATATGACCGCACCCACAATAGTTCTACGACCGGCGTCCCGTCTGCATCAGATACATACAGCGTCATCGGTGATGGGCTGCTTTATACTGAAGATGCCAATCTTGATGGTGATGATGATGATAGGATTCTCCATTACACTTTTGGATCCAGTGAATCTGGTGACAACCTTCGTTTGCATGCCCAAGACGCTGTTGGGCTGTACAATTCAGTCACAGGCGAAACCTATGGCCTCTATAGTTTTGGGCCCCCATACAAGGTTTCAACGACCAGCGGCGACCCGTTTGTAGGCCAACCTGCCGAAAACCTGGGCACAACTGGCCAGGTCAGCGGCGTAACATCCCTTGAGCGGCAACAAGATGGCACATTTACCGCCAATTCCTCGCCTGATCCGGGCCCTAGCTACATTTGTTTCACTGCTGGTACACTTATCTTGACCGCGAATAGTGAACGTTCTGTGGAAACTTTGCGGGTCGGCGATGAGGTTTTGACCAAAGACGCAAGTTTACAAAAAAAACGTTGGATTGGGACGCTCAGCTTTTCCGATCACGCGCCGATGGATTTCCACCTCCAACCATTCACGATCAAAGTGCATGCATTTGGTCCAAACATTCCGTCGCGTGATACGAAGCTCTCACCAAACCATGCAGTGTTGAACGATCACTGGAAAAACACGCTTTATTTCGGTGAAACCGAAGTCCTTACGCAAGCCAAAAAGCCTTTTGAATTCAGATTTCTCCCACAGCAATTCTGATGAATCAGTCACCCATTATTACATTTTATTGGACAATCAAGCGTTGATCATTGCCAACAATATGTGGTCTGAAAACTTGTTTTTAGGGGATGAAAGTATGGACATGCTCTCATTGAGCAGCCGAAACGAAGTTTTCAATATTTTTCCAGAACTTCTTGGAGATCTGCATGGTTATGGCCAAAAGACGCGAAAGCAATTGCGCCCAAAAGAAGTGGCTCTCCTCGTTTAAGTGTTCGCGAGAATTACTTAAACGTCAGCCTCGCGTGGATTCCATTGATTCAATAAAAAACCCATCCCAGCGCAGAAACCGACCCCGAAAATCAACGGCAATCCCGTACCGTTATACATCTGCCCAATTGGGATAACCAAAACCATACTGCCGATTGTCGATATAGCACCGATAAGCGCGCTCGCGGTCCCTGCAATATGCCCCATCGGCTCCATTGCCATCGCATTTAAGTTGGTGAACACCAACCCAGATACAAAAAACAACATAATGGACCAACCGACAAAAACGCCTAGCAACATTTGCCCTTCGACGACGCCCGCCCAAATCGCGCTTCCGACGGCCATAGAACAGACAAAGACGATCAACATCCCAATGGTGCTCAGCAGCCACATCCCCAATCGCACCACCAGCACGGCATTCAACGCCCCAGCAAAGCCTGACAGCACCGCTATAACACCGAAATACAGCGGGAACGCCTCACCGGCGCCAAGCCAATCGACAAACACCTGCTGCGCACTGCTAATGTAGGCAAAGATCAGGGAATAGGCAAAACACAGCACAAACATCGACATCAATGCGCGCCTAGATTTACGCATCTCATTCCAACCATCCATCAGCACACGCGAACGAAATGGCTTACGTTTTTCCACGGCCAGCGTCTCTTCTTGCCGTGTCCAAAGCCACAGGCTGACCATTGCGCCCAAAACCACACAGGACAGAAAGATGGATCGCCACCCAAAATTAATCATCAAAAATTGCCCAAACAACGGGGCCACACCTGGAACCAGCACAAACAACATCATTGCAAACGAAACGACCCGTGCCATTTGGCGGCCCGAATACTGGTCACGGACCATTGCCATCCCAACCGTGCGCGGCGCAGAAATTCCTAATCCCTGAACAAATCGCGCAACCAACAACATCTCGATTGAATTCGTCAGCCAAGCCCAAATGCTTGCTAGAACGAAAACACCAACACCGCAAAGGATCACAGGCTTGCGCCCCAACGTATCTGACAATGGGCCAGCCAACAGCTGCCCAATTCCTGTGCCCAAGAAAAACGTCGCGATAATCAACTGCACGCGGCTTACGCTCGCCGTTTGCAAATCCTCTGCGATTTGTTCGAACGCAGGCAACATCGCATCCGTCGCATAGGCGATAAGTGAAAACATAAAGGCCATCAAAACGATGAACTCAAACATGCCTAGTTTCTTACCCAAACCCTGTTCCTTTAAAAAATAAACTTACCTTAATCGCCAGCTGCTATCGGGGGCATTATTCCAGTGTGTTTTCGATGCAGTAAACGGGTAGGGCACCTGATAATCAGCCGGCCTTGTCGGCGCCTATTTCATGGGCATCCGACAATTCTGCGATAACCTTTTCCCACATGGCCGTGTCTTGCGCACCTTGCACCACGTAATGATTGGCGATTACAAAACAGGGCACGCCCGAAATGCCGCGATCACGCGCGGATGCATCCCGGTCGCGAACATCTTGCATATCTGCGTCGCTTTCCAATAAGCGACGCGTCACATCACCGTCCATGCCAGCGCCCGCTGCAATATCAATCAAGATGTCATGGTTAGAAATGTCCTGTCCTTCGCGAAAATAGGCTTTGAATACGCGATCAACCACAGCATTTTGTTTACCTTCTAACGCAGCCCAATGCAGCAAACGATGTGCATTTATCGTGCTCGGCGTGCGTTGAATACCTTCAAAATTGATCTCGACCCCAGCATCTTCGGCCGCTTGTGCAATTGCACCATAAACCCTCACTGCCGCATCTCTACCGCCGAATTTTGTTTCCAAATATTCGCGTCGATCCATACCATCGGCTGGCATTTCCGGGTTCAATTGAAACGGATGCCATTCGATAACCAAATCATGTTCTGGATGCTTTTCCAACGCGCGGTCCAGTTTTGTTTTACCGATGTAACACCACGGGCAAATCGGGTCGGAAATAATATCAAGCTGGGTCATTTTGGGGTCCAATCACGCAATGTTTTGCGCTGTATTTTGTTGTTCGCGCCCTTAGGTAACGCATCCATTTTCACAAAGATACGCGGCGTTTTGTATTTGGCCAGATCCTCGGTGCAAATTTCGCGCAAAGAATCGCTTAAATCCACGTCTGCCACATAAAACCCAGCAATAACCCGCACACCTTCGCGCACTTCAACTGCGGCTGCTGCGGCCATTAAAACGCCACGGCAGCGCATCATCGCGGCCTCAACTTCGATAGGGGACACGCGATACCCGCCCGCGTTCATCATATCGTCATCACGACCTAGATAAGTAACATACCCATCGCCATCCATAGAAACGATATCGCCGGTCACAAACCACTGATCCTGATATTTGGCGGCTGTTTCCTCAGGTTGTTCAAAATAGCCTAGCATCAGTCCGGGATCATCCTTTGAAACAGCCATCACGCCTGCCTCGTCCACACGAACAGGCCCATCGCGACCCAACACCGCCAATTTACGCCCATCCTGTGCTTTGCCCGCTGTACCTGAACGCGGCGCAACATTCGGGGATGACGACACAAAGGTCGAAACCTCACTCATGCCCAATGCTTCATAAACAGCCTTGCCAGTTTGCGCCTGCCACGCCTCCATCACAGTCGCTGGCATCTTTTCACCCGCACTTAACCCGTGGCGTAAGTCTTCAAACCCATCTGCGCCAGCTTCAACAATCTGGCGGTAAACCCCTGGTGCCGCTGC
Source organism: Amylibacter sp. (assembly GCA_037625035.1). Taxonomy (GTDB): domain Bacteria; phylum Pseudomonadota; class Alphaproteobacteria; order Rhodobacterales; family Rhodobacteraceae; genus Amylibacter. The sequence continues at coordinate 2,924 of JASJIO010000107.1, read as the reverse complement.
AAATATCGTCGCGCCATGATCGCGCACCAACCGCCCCCAAACCGTTCTATCAGCTGGCCCCGTGTAAACCATCGCCGTGGCACCAATGGCCCAAGGGTCCATCAATCCCGTGCCGAGCGTATAGGTCCAATTGAACGCACCTGCATGTAACATACGATCATCAGGGCGCAAACCATACCAACCATCCCACATCAATCGGCGCGCCCAAACAGCACGATGCGCATGCATCACCGCACGGGGTTGCCCAGACGTTCCAGAGGTGTAAATCATGTATGCCAACCGATCAGGCGAGCCCATCACGGGTTGCGCAGGCTCGGCTAATCGCAACTGCGCCACGCCCTTTGCATCAAGGGTCGGAACGCCCAAATCCGCAAGCGGTTTCAGGCCACCGGCAAAGGCCACCATCGCAGGGCGCAACTCTGTAACGATGCGGCGCACCTCTGGATCGGTTAGCAGCGCTGATGTCGGGACAGGCACAACGCCCACAGCCACCGCCGCCAGAAACAACACAGGAAATGCAGGATCATTGCCGACCCGCAGCAACAATCGATCCCCGTCTTTTAGCCCCAGATCCAGCAACCCACCGGCCGTACGCCAAACCGCATCGAGCAAATCCGCGTACCGCCAGCGTTCAACTGTTTCACCAAACACTTCTAACGCGACGCCGTCATCCGCACCCGCAGCCAAAACATAAGCCGCCAGATTAAACGGATCAGGGCAGGGCGGCGCACGACCTTGATCAAATATCGCCAGCTCTGTCACGCGACCTGCCTTTTTAGTTTACTTGTCTTCTGAAGGGAACAAAATCTTCGCCGCACCAACGGCCAGCAACGCGCCAACAATCTGCATTGCAATGAACAAAGGCGCGCTTGCGGGTGTAATCCCTGCAAATGTATCGCTCATCATCCGCGCAATAGTCACCGCTGGGTTTGCAAAACTGGTGGACGCCGTAAACCAATATGCGGCCGTGATGTACAATCCTACCAACGTGGCCACAGACTCTGGCTTGTGTTTTACCCCACCAAAAATCACCATCAACAACCCGAATGTCGCAATCAGCTCTGAAAATCCTTGCGATGGCCCCGCTCGCATTTTCATCGACATCTGCATTATTTCGTCTGCAAACATAAAATGCGCAGCCCAAACGCCCAAAATCCCGCCAATCACTTGCACGACTACAAAACCAACCGCCTCGTGCAACGAAATTTCGCGTTGCAACCAGAACGCCATTGTAACGACAGGGTTGAAATGTGCGCCTGAAATTGGCCCAAAAACCGTGATCAGCACCGTCAGGATCGCACCTGTCGCAATTGTATTTCCCAGCAACGCAATCGCGGTGTTTCCATCGGCCAATGTCTCTCCCATGATGCCAGACCCGATCACTGTTGCCAGTAAAAACGCAGTCCCCAATCCCTCAGCCAGCAATCTTTGCATCACTTCATTCCTTCAACTTTGAGTAGGTGCGCGATCAACGCATCACGATCCATATCTTCTACAGGCTCCGCCATAAAAGCATCAGTGTACATTCGCAACCGCGTGTAAGCCGCTGAAAACGCGTTTTGAACTGCTTTTGGTGGTTTGCTCACTTCAGTAGGGTTATCCACACCCCAATGTGCGCTTACAGGCGCACCTAACCAGATGGGACAGGTTTCATCACGTGCATTTCCACACACAGTGATCACCAAATCCATGACAAGCGCGTAAAGCGTTGCAAATTCGTCCCAGGTTTTTGAACTGTACCCCGAATCTGGTAACTCTACCGCCGAAAGCTGTGCCAAAGCCACAGGATTTACCCGCCCCGTGGGGTTTGATCCCGCCGAATACGCACAAATCCGCCCATCGCGACAATGAGACAGAATCGATTCGAACACAATAAAGCGCGCTGAATTGCCTGTGCATAAAACTAAGATGTTCATCTGAACCTAGAACCCTTTTTTTGACGGATTTACTCCGCATTAACCAATGTAATAAGGCCAAAGGTGTAACTGCGCCAAGACCCCATCAAAACATGGGCCAAAAAAAACGCCCTCGCAAGGAGGGCGCTAAGTTATTGAGGCAGGTTTCATACAGGCAAGAAACCTATCGAGCAGTGCAATACTTATACAATTTAGTGCTCCACACGCCAAGTAAAAAAATGAAGTATTTCCCCGACAGGCTTGATACATATAGAAAAACACAAAAACACGAGGCTATTGTTGCACCGATGACACGTACAACCCGTAAGGCATCTATCATTGTTTCCGCGCTGGCTATAATCGGCATTCTTCTACCACAATTCGCCTTATCATCGCCACAGCATGGCCTTGCAATGTACGGTGAACCGGCCCTGCCAGAGGGGTTCACAGCTCTTCCTTACGCCAATCCCGCCGCTCCGAAGGGGGGAACGATCACTTTATCCGAATCGGGCAGCTATGATTCGCTCAATCCCTACATTCTGAAAGGTACGGCTCCTTACGGAATTCGCACGCATGTGGTCGAATCCTTGATGGGCCGCAGTTACGACGAGAGTTTTTCGCTTTATGGTTTGTTGGCTGAAAGCGTTGAAACCGACGACACGCGTAGTTTTGTAACTTTCACCCTGCGCGAAGAAGCCAGATTTTCGAACGGTGATCCTGTCACCGTTGAAGACGTGCTTTGGTCTTTTGAAACTTTGGGAACCAAAGGCCACCCGCGCTACGGCTTTTCATGGAAAAAGATCGCCAAGGCTGAACAAACAGGCCCACGCTCGGTTACATTCACCTTTAACACCAAAGATCGCGAATTGCCGCTGATCCTCGGTCTCCGCCCAATCCTGCGCAAAGCAGATTGGGACGATCGTGCGTTTGAGGACAGCTCGCTGGACGAAATTACGGGGTCGGGGCCATATTTGTTCGACAAATATGAAGCTGGCCGTTTCATATCCTTCAAACGCAATCCTGATTATT
>JASJIO010000106.1:0-10394 GCA_037625035.1 Amylibacter sp. | reverse complement strand
CTTGCAGGCCGAGCGTGGCGACGTAGAACGCTTTGGAGACGGCCAAGTCGCGCACGACCAGTTCGATGTGGGACAGGCGGACGATGTTGAAATCTGGGTATAAATTAGGGGCTGGAAGTACCATTTTAGCCTCCGAGTTTTGGGATGGTGTGTGCGGTCATGGCGAAGGCGATGTTTTTGGTTTCCATGTAGAAATCAAACGACCAATCGCCGCCGTCGCGACCAATGCCGCTGGCTTTGTTACCGCCGAAAGGGGCAGGCAGGTGTCGGGTGTTTTCGGAATTGACCCAGATCATGCCAGCATCAAGAGCTTCGGAAAAGCGTAGCGCGCGGGTGAGGTCGGCTGTCCAGATGTAACCCGTGAGGCCGTAGGGACTGTCGTTTGCGATGTGGAGCGCGTCTGCTTCGTCTTTGAACGGGATCGCCGTTAGGACGGGGCCGAAGATTTCTTCTTGGGAGATGCGCATGTCGTTGGTGGCGTTAGTGAACAGGGTCGGGGCTACGTAGCAACCATCGCCGAGGCCGTCTGGTTTGTAGCCACCAGCGGCGATTGTTGCACCTTCTTCGGTGGCCAATTTAATGTAGCTGTTCACTTTTTCCTCGTGGACAGGGTGGATCAGCGGACCGACCGTTGTTTTTGGATCAAGCGGATGGCCGACAGTGATGTTCTTGGCTTTTTTGGCGACCATTGCGGTGAAATCATCATAGATGCTTTCGTGGACCAAAAGGCGAGAGCTGGACGTGCAACGTTCGCCGTTCAGCGAGTATATCATGAAGACGGCGGCATCTGCGGCGCGTTCCAGATTGGCGTCTGGGAAAACGATGACGGGGTTTTTGCCACCCAATTCAAAGTGGAACCGTTTCAGCGTTTCTGAGGATTGGCGCATGATGCGTGATCCCGTGGCACCTTCGCCCACGAACCCGATTGCGTTGATGGCGGGGTGTTCGGTGAGGGCGCGTCCTGCGTCTTCGCCCATGCCGTTTACGAGGTTCCACACACCTGCTGGGAGGCCTGCTTCTTCGGCGATTTCCACGAGGAGGCGGGCGGTAAGGGGGGAGAATTCGGCGGGTTTGTGGACCACTGTGCAGCCACAAGCGATGGCGGGAGCGATTTTCCATGTGGAGAGCATAAAGGGCGTGTTCCACGGGGTGATGATGCCAACGGGGCCAAGGGGTTTGCGGCTGGTGATGTTCAGCTGGTTTGGCGCGTAAAGGGATTTACCGTCGCGAGCCTCGACGGCTTTGTCGGCAAAAAAACGGAAATTTGCGGCGGAGCGGATCGCGGCTTTGGACATGAAACGCAGGGCTTGGCCTGTGTCCATACATTCCGTGAAGGCGATTTCTTCGGCGCGTGCTTCGATCCCGTCGGCAATACGGTGCAAGATGCGTGCGCGTTCCTTTGGATCGGTTTCAGACCACCCTTTAAAGGCGGCGGCGGCGGCTTTGGCGGCCTTGTTGATGTCGGATGCTTTGCCGTGCGCGATTTCGGCCAGCGGCTTGAGATTGACAGGAGAAATGGAGGTGAAGGTTTCACCGTCGTCGGCTGGCACGGCTTGGCCATTGATGTGGTTTAGAACGCCGTCTTTGCGGAAACGTGCGAGGTAAGTTTCAGCTTTGGCTAGGTTTGTATCAAGATCGGACATGGACGTGCTTTCAGGTCTTTTGCGCACGAATGCGCGGGTGAATGGCATTTTGTTTCCAGCTGAAATCGGGGTCGATTTCGCGGATTTCCATACTGAGGGCAAAGTGCGGTGTTTCGAATTGCGGGCCTAAAAAATCGGTCAGGGCGGCCCAAATGTGATCGCCTGCTGATTTCTTGGCATCTGCTGGGCGACCCGCGCCAATGCTGATGGTGAGTTGCACAAAACTGTTTTGTGGGAGCAGGTCCGCGACAGCGTAGAATTTGCATTTATGAGAGCGAACCCGCAGGCCCCCGAGTTCAAAAACCCCAGTTTCCAAGGCGGCTGAGTGAAGGGCAACGCAAAGTGCGTTGTGGTCAATGACCGGGTCCAGATTGGCGGAATATTCGTAGGAAAGGTGTGGCATGCGTCCCCCATTATGTTAACACGTTAATTACATTTGATTGGTATCAAGTCAAGTATCGAATAGAAGTGGGCGCTGCTGATTGCTTCTTTGGGGTTCTGAATTATGATTGTGGTTAATATTTTCAAATTAATACACCAAAAATAGTAGAGACTATGGATAAAGATAAACTTGAACACCAGCCAGTGCCGGAGGGGTATCAACGTGTAACAGACGCCTTGCCGATTGCTTTGGTGCGTGCGCGCGAGGCTTTTTTAATGTTTTACAGGCCGATGATCGCGGAGCTTGGGTTAACCGAGCAGCAATGGCGACTTTTACGGGTCGTGAATGAATACGAACCGAACGATATTACAATTTTGTCGCAATATTGCGGCCTGCAATTACCAAGCCTGACGCGGATTCTTAAGACGTTACAGCGCAACGGGTATATTCAGCGGCGACGTGATGCAAACGATACAAGGCGGTCATGGATTTCGGTGACACAAAAAACAAGCGAAATGACGTATCATACTGGTGCGAGAGCGGCGGCGATCCGTGACGAAATATTTGAGCAGTTTTCTGAAGAGAAAATGAAGCGACTTTCGGATTTGGTAAATGAATTGGCCGAGATACGACTCCGATGATAAGTTGGCGGTGGTCGACTTTAAGAAAAGGCGGATTGCGCCAGCGCTAGGGGTTGCAATCTTAGCGCGATATTTGGTGGACCATGATCGCGCCCGGATCAGCGGTGCGTTGCACGTTGATCTGGTATTGGCTGGTGGCGATGCCCTTGACGACTGCGACGCCTTTGCGCGGCAACGTATCAATCGGCAAAAGACCCGCTGTGAGCAGCGTTTTTAGATCCCCATTGGAAAAATCAAATTTGGGTGCTGCGATACCGCGCAGCGTTTTGAAGGTCGGGGATTGAAAGTATTTTTGCGTGGACAACAGCCCTGCGACTGCGCCAAGATATCCGCTGGGCGCAGTGAGGATGAACCGATCAGAGGTGAGTGCTAGGGCCATGGCTTTGGCGGCCTCGATATCGGGACGGGCCGTGCGGTGGGATTTGCCCCAACCCGATGCGGTTGGCGGCCTTACGGCTCATGCTTTCGCAGTGGGAAATAAAGGCGGAATTTAATTCGGTAGCGTCGGTTGCAGCCGTGATGCGATTGGATGCGATTACCATGTCGATTTGGCGCTGTGTTTCCAGCCTTTCCAAGGCTTTAGCGTAGGATGAGTCCGTCGGTTCCATCCCGCCTTTTAACGGGACAGGCGGGTTTTTTGCATTTGTGTTCACTGGGGAAATGGATCCGCCTACGGCATTTGCAGGCGTGGTTGCAGGCAATTTGATCAGCCCGCTTTCGACATTGATGACGGACATGAAAAAACGCGGATCATCTGCGCTGGTTGACAAATTCCGGACGGTTTCGGAGAATTTTCCGGCTTGTACGTTGGCGCTGCCTTGGAAAATAAACGCATCAACCATTTGGGCGCACCCGAACCTTTGGTACAAAGCGCACGAACAGATCGTTGCCCCATGTCCCTGCTGTGCGGGCTGACACCTTGAGCGTTGAGGGGGTTGGTGTGGCATCGGCTGCAAATAAATCGAACGCGACCTCGAGGCTGGCGAACAGGCCTGCGGTGGCAGGGAGGGCCGCGCAAACAATGGATTTGAGGCCGTTGGAAAAGGCCAGCTCTACCTCGGGCATGGAGGCGAGTGATCCTGCACCAAACAATTCGCGAAACTCTGAAAGGGTTGTGACTTCGCGCAACGGGGCGTCTTCGTGGGGAATTTCGGCGCATCCAATGATGCCTAAGACACCCGCCGCGCTAAGCCCCCGTGGGACGAGTTCTTTGGTGACGGTGATTTGGATTCCAGGAATTGTCAGCATAAAAATCTCTTTTTCTGATGAAACGCAAAAAATCAAATATTGGGTGCAAAAATGCAGAAATTGAATATGCCTTTACGGTTCCGCAAAATGCCTTAAGGTTATGAATTAAAAGTTGTGTGTTAATTTAAATATTTAAAAACAACTGATTGCGGCATCGTGAAAAGATAGTGAAAGCTTTGCACACACTGAAAGATGGAGAGATGGCGTGAAGGTCGGGCAAAAAACCGTTGATGAATCGGCGTTGAATTTGGGCAAAAGGCGGCTGTTGGAATCGGATATTTGTGGTCCAAAAGGGTGGTGTAAATGGGTATTGGTGCGCAAACGACAAAAGCCGCAGAGTGATCTGCGGCTTTTTGATTTCGAAATGGAGCGGGCGAAGAGATTCGAACTCTCGACCCTAACCTTGGCAAGGTTATGCTCTACCCCTGAGCTACGCCCGCGTCCTTTTCGTGTGGCAGTCTATAACTAGGGAGGGGCGCATAGGGCAAGGGGAAAATGCACCCGAATTACGAAAAAGTTAGCGGTGTGGTGTTATGCGTCTGGCATTGCGTCAGGAGAGGCTTGCACGTCGTCTTCTGCAAGGTCGAAATCTTCGGAGTGGGCGATGACGCCTTCGTCGTTCAGCAGGATCACACCGTAGGCTGCGGGTTCTGCTGTTGAGAGCGACAGATCAGGGTTGGTGAGCGCGAGTGGCATCTGGTGGCAGGTGCTTTTGAACACCGTAAAGCCGTTGCCATGCCAGCTGCCAGATATGGTGCGATGGACGTGACCGCACAGAAAATGCACGGGAACGTCAGCAAATGCGAGGGTCTGCACCATGCGTTTGTCGTCGCGCATTCGAATTTGATCCATGCCTTCGAAGCCAACCTTGAACGGCGGGTGGTGGGCAAACAGTGCGACGTGTTGGTTTGCAGCTTTGGCGGCGGCCAATTGATCATTCAGCCATTCAAATCTTTTGTCGCAATAGGCCCCTAGATGCGCGTAGCTGACGAAGGGGGGGCCAAACTGCGTATCGGTCGTCAGCACACGGGTGTTGCCGTAGACAAAGGCGTCTTGGACGAAGCCGTTGACATCTGTGGTGGCCCAAGGGAAGGCGTCAACAAGGTTTTCGCGTTGATCGTGGTTACCGCACATCAGAGTGATCGGAATTGCACATCCGTCAATTGCTTGGGCGACACTGGCGTATTCCTCGGGCGTGCCAGAGTTGGTGAGATCGCCCATCAGGATCACGCGTTCTGCGTCTGGATGATGTTCAAGCGCGTGCGTAAGGCCGCGTTTGAAATTTTCAAACGGATCAATGCCAATGATCGTTTGGCCCGCAGGTTTCATGTGAAGGTCGGTAAAGGCGATAAGTTTATTCATATCAGTACGTTACTCAAATTCGATCAGCAGGTCTTTGGCATCGACTTGGCTGCCAGCGGGGGCGTGGACGGCCTTGATGGTGCCCTCGGTTTCGGCGTGGATGCCTGTTTCCATTTTCATGGCTTCGATTGTCAAAAGCATATCGCCAGGTTTGACTTTCTGTCCAGCGGCAACAACTACGGATGAAATCACGCCCGGCATTGGTGCGCCGATGTGGGCTGGATTACCCAGCTCGGCTTTGGGGCGTTTGGCGGTGCTGGCCGCGACTTTGCGATCTGTGACGCGGATGGTGCGGGGCTGGCCGTTAAGTTCAAAAAACACGCGAGCCTCGCCGTTTTCGTCCGTTTCGCCAATGGCTTGCAGGCAAATTTCGAGTGTTTTGCCGGGGTCAATTTCGGCTGCGATCTGTTCGGAGGGTTCCATGCCGTAGAAGAATGTTTTGGTCGGCAAGGTGCGCACGGGGCCGTATGTGCGGTGGCGGCCCATGTAATCGAGGAAAACTTTGGGGTACATGAGGTAGCCGTTGAAATCCTCATCGTCGACATCGTAGCCTTCGAGTTCGGAGATCAGATCGGCGCGGGCGGCGACCAGATCGGTGGGTTGCATGTGCGCACCTGGCCGTGTCGTGGCGGGGGTGTCGCCCTTGAGGATTTTGGATTGGATTTTGGTGGGGAAGCCGCCCGGAGGTTGGCCGAGGTTGCCGCGCATCATATCGACAACGCTGTCGGGGAAAGCGACGTCTGTTTTGGGTTTTTCCACATCGTCGCGCGATAGGTTTTGGCTGACCATCATCAGGGCCATGTCACCTACCACTTTGGACGACGGTGTGACCTTGACGATATCGCCGAACATCTGGTTCACGTCGGCGTAGGTTTGCGCCACCTCGTGCCAGCGATCCTCTAGCCCTAGGGAACGGGCTTGGGCCTTGAGGTTGGTAAACTGACCGCCCGGCATTTCGTGTAGGTACACTTCGGATGCGGGAGCGGAGAGGCCAGATTCAAACGCTGCGTATTGGCCGCGCACGCCTTCCCAATAATCAGAGATTTCGCGCACGGCTTTGATGTCGATGCCAGTGTCACGATCGGTGTGGCGCAGGGATTCAACGATGGAGCCGAGGCAGGGTTGCGATGTGCCCCCAGAAAACGCGTCCATTGCGGCATCTACGGCGTCTACGCCTGCTTCTGTGGCCGCCAAAATGGTTGCGCCAGCGATGCCCGATGTGTCGTGTGTGTGGAAGTGGATCGGCAGGCCGACTTCTTCTTTTAGGGCTTTGACCAGAACACGGGCGGCGGCGGGTTTTAACAATCCTGCCATGTCTTTTAGGCCGATCAGGTGTGCGCCGGCGGATTTGAGCTCTTTACCCATGTTTGTGTAGTAATTCAGGTCATATTTGGCCCGATCAGGGTCCAGAATATCGCCTGTGTAACAGATTGTGCCTTCGCAGATTTTGCCGTTTTCGACCACGGTGTCCATTGCGACGCGCATGTTTTCAACCCAGTTGAGGCTGTCAAAAACGCGGAATACATCGACGCCTGTAACGGCGGCTTGGCGTACAAATTCCTGCACAACATTGTCGGGATAGTTGGTGTAGCCGACCCCGTTTGACGCGCGCAGCAGCATTTGGGTCATCAGGTTTGGCATCTTGGCGCGCAGGTCGCGCAGGCGTTGCCACGGGCATTCTTGTAAGAAACGGTAGGCCACATCAAAGGTCGCGCCGCCCCAGCATTCAACTGAAAACAATTGCGGCAGGTTGTAGGCGTAGGCATCGGCAACTTTTATCATATCGTGGGATCGCATGCGGGTGGCGAGCAGGGATTGGTGGCCGTCGCGCATGGTGGTGTCGGTTAGCAGCAATTGTTTCTGTGCGGCCATCCAATCGACGACGGCTTGGGGCCCGCTGGCATCGAGCAGGTTGCGTGTGCCGTTGGCGGGTGTTTGCACGCGAAAAGTGGGGGCTTTGGGGGCCTTGGCGGTGGCGGCGGGTTTCGGGCGGCCGTCCACATCTGGGTGGCCGTTCACGGTGATGTCTGCGACGTAAGTTAGGATTTTGGTCGCACGGTCACGGCGTTTTTTAAAGTGGAACAATTCTGGCGTAGTGTCGATGAATTTGGTGGTGTAGCTGTTGTCCAGAAACGTCGGGTGTTTCAGCAGGTTTTCGACAAAGGCGATGTTGGTTGATACGCCACGGATGCGAAATTCGCGCAGGGCGCGGTCCATGCGGGCGATGGCTTCGGACGGGGTTGGGGCCCATGTGGTGACTTTTTCCAGCAGGGAATCGTAAAACCGCGTGATGACCGCGCCTGAATAGGCTGTGCCACCATCGAGACGCACGCCCATGCCAGTTGCAGCGCGGTAGGCGGTGATGCGGCCATAATCGGGGATGAAATTGTTTTGCGGATCTTCGGTCGTGACGCGGCATTGCACCGCGTGACCGCGCAGTTGCACATCTGCTTGGGACGGGGTTCCTGTGGCGTCGGCCAGTGTTGCGCCCTCAGATATGCGGATTTGGGCGCGAACGATATCGATGCCCGTGACTTCTTCGGTGACGGTGTGCTCGACTTGGACGCGGGGGTTTACCTCGATGAAGAAAAATTCGTCGGTGTCCATGTCCATGAGGAATTCGACGGTACCTGCGCATTCGTATCCGACGTGGGCGCAGATTTTACGACCCAAAGCGCAGATTTCGTTGCGTTGTTCAGGGGTTAGGTAGGGGGCGGGGGCGCGTTCAACGACTTTTTGATTGCGGCGTTGGACGGAACAGTCGCGTTCCCACAGGTGGTAGATTTCGCCGTGTTGATCGCCGAGGATCTGGACCTCGACGTGGCGGGCGCGTTGCACGAGGCGTTCTAGGTAGCCCTCGCCGTTACCGAACGCGGCTTCTGCTTCGCGTCGCCCTTCGAGGACTTTTTCCTCAAGTTCTTCGGGGGACATGATGGCGCGCATGCCGCGACCGCCGCCACCCCAAGATGCTTTGAGCATGAAAGGGTAGCCGACTTCGTTGGCCATTTTGTGAATCTGATCCATGTCATCTGGCAGCAGATCAGTGGCAGGGACAACGGGAACGCCAGCTTCGATCGCGACACGCCGCGCAGAGGCTTTGTCGCCCAACTGGCGCATGGTTTTTGCTTTGGGGCCAATAAAAGTGAGGCCCGCATCGGTGCAGGCGTCAACGAAATCTGGGTTTTCGGACAGCAAGCCATAGCCGGGATGAACTGCATCTGCGCCCGACATTTTGGCAACGCGAATGATTTCCTCGATAGACAGGTAGGCGGCAACAGGGCCGAGGCCTTTGCCGATTTTATAGGCTTCGTCTGCTTTGAAACGGTGCAGGCCGAGCTTGTCTTCCTCTGCATAGATCGCGACGGTTTTTTTGCCCATTTCATTGGCAGCCCGCATGATGCGAATGGCAATTTCACCACGGTTTGCGATCAGAATTTTGGAGAAATTTTTCATGTGTGCTGTCCCTTGAGCTGGTGGCAAAAGTCATAACGGCTGATACATTCTGTTACAATTGCACATTGCAACATTGCAGGAAAAGCGACAGATTTATCGTTAACAGCGCAATATTCGAAAAGAACATTTTGCGAACACGTACTTTATCTTGTTGCACGAAAGGAGTAAGAGAGGCGAATGAGCAGTTGGGAAGAATCAGACACCTTTGAACAGGCCGCAAACGTGCCGTTGTCACAACGGGCCATGCAAGCGCGCCCTGCGCCCTATTTGGATGGGTTAAACCCTGCGCAGCGCGATGCCGTTGAAACGCTGGACGGGCCTGTTTTGATGCTGGCGGGGGCGGGTACGGGCAAGACCAAGGCCCTGACCACGCGGATCGTGCATTTGATGAATACTGCGCGGGTGCAACCAAACGAGATTTTGGCGGTGACGTTTACCAACAAAGCCGCACGCGAGATGAAGAACCGTGTGGGCGGAATGATGGGCGGCGCGGTTGAAGGCATGCCTTGGTTGGGAACGTTTCACAGTGTGTGTGTGAAATTGTTGCGCCGTCACGTGGAATTGGTTGGGCTGAAATCCAACTTTACGATTTTGGACACCGACGATCAGTTGCGGTTGTTAAAACAGTTGATCCGTGCCGAGCAAATTGACGAAAAACGCTGGCCTGCGCGGATGTTGGCAGGGCTGATTGATGGGTGGAAGAACCGTGCGATTACGCCTGATAAAGTGCCCGCATCGGAGGCCGATGTTTACAACAACAAAGGCACCGATCTGTACGAGGCGTATCAGAGGCGTTTGATCACGTTGAATGCCTGCGATTTTGGCGATTTGCTGCTGCACGTCGTGACGATTTTCCAGAAACATCCAGATATTTTGGCGACCTATCAAAAGTGGTTCCGCTATATTTTGGTGGACGAATATCAAGATACCAATGTGGCGCAATATTTGTGGCTGCGATTGTTGGCAGCGGGCCATAAGAATATTTGCTGTGTGGGGGATGACGACCAGTCGATTTATGGTTGGCGTGGGGCCGAGGTGGGCAACATTCTGCGGTTTGAAAAGGATTTCCCGGGCGCGAAAATTGTTAAGCTGGAGCAGAATTATCGTTCCACGCAGCATATTTTGGGTGCGGCATCGGGTGTGATTGCGGGTAACGAAACGCGGCTGGGTAAAACGCTGTGGACGGATCGCAATGACGGCGAAAAGGTTCGGCTTATCGGGCATTGGGACGGCGAAGAAGAAGCCCGTTGGATTGGCGAAGAGATCGAAGCGTTTCAGCGTGGGACACGGGGTAATGACCCTGTGAACCCAGAAAGCATGGCGATTTTGGTACGCGCATCTCATCAAATGCGTGCGTTTGAGGATCGGTTTTTAACGATTGGGTTACCGTACCGCGTGATCGGTGGGCCTCGGTTTTATGAGCGGATGGAAATTCGCGATGCGATGGCGTATTTCCGTGTGGCCGTGAGCCCTGATGACGCGCTGGCGTTCGAGCGGATTGTGAATACGCCTAAACGTGGGATTGGGGATAAGGCGCAGCAAAAGATCAATCAGGTGGCGCGGGATCACAATGTCACGCTGATCGAAGGTGCGCGGATTGCCGTGGAACAGAGCATTATCAAAGGTAAAGGCGGGGCCGAGTTGGGCAAGCTGGTTGATGGGATT